>DATKEE010000178.1:0-2609 GCA_035544555.1 Candidatus Methylomirabilota bacterium | reverse complement strand
CCTCGTCGAGCATCGGCCCCTCGTTCAACCCCTTCCACGCCGCCACCAGCCCCACCGCCGTCACCCCATGCCGATTCGCCTCCTCCGCCGCCTCCCGCACCGGCTCCGGATCAATGAATCCATACTTCGGCGACCCGGTCTGATAAAACGACGATTGCGCGCAAAAGCTGCAGTTCTCCGAGCAACTGCCCGCCTTCGCGTTCACAATCGAACACAGGTGGATCTTGCTTCCCTTGAAATGTTCGCGAATCCGGTTCGCCCACGCCATCAAATCAAAAATGTCCGCCGTCCGCTCCAACCCGAACAACCATTCGCCTTCCTCGCGCGTGATCCTCCCCCCGCCCAACACGCGCTCCCCCAGCGCCGAAAGCCGGCGATGCGTCGTCACGTCAACCATGGTCGCAGTCATGATTGACAGCCTACGAATCGCGCCCGGCCACGCAAGCTTTCATCCATCACCCGTTTCCAGCTTGGCACCGCCCCGTCCATCGGCTATTCAAGGGGCCCTCGACAGCAATCCCGTCATCCCAACCCCGGATCTGCCGTCCGCCAGGGTGTGTTGCCGGTTTATTGGTGTCGCCGGACGCCTGTGATGAACTCAATGCCGCGCCCTGACTCACACCCACTCACGGCCCTTTTCATGGAATGAAACACCCCGCCTGTCTTGCCTTCGTCGCCCTGGTATTCGCCCCCATCCACGATTCCAGCGCTCAATCAAATCCCCAACTCGTCCAGGTCGAAAGCGATCCCCTGCCAATCGTCGAGGTGCACCCCGACCGCACCGTCCTGCCCGCCGATCAGATCGAGCCGTCCGCCCCTCAAACTGTCGGCCCCGGTTTCCAGACCATCGGACTTCAGGACCAGTTGAGCGCCTTCGGCACCGGCTCCATCCCGCCCGATACCATGGGCGCCATCGGCCCCCAACACTTTGTCCAGGTTATCAATGGCTCGGTCGCGATCTACAACCGCACCAACGGCACCCGCCTCAGCCACGTCACCCTCAACGCCTTTTTCACCGCCACATTCGACGACGTCCTCTATCCCCGCACCCGCGCCTTCGATCCCCGCGTGCTCTATGACCGCCGCAGCGGCCGCTGGTTCGCCAGCGCCGTCGAGGAGGGCGACCCTTCCCTTACCGAAAACCACGTCCTGCTCGCCGTCAGCGAATCCTCCGACCCCACCGGCGCCTGGCACAAATACCTCATCCCTTTCGGCGAACCCGATGACGGCTCCACCACCTTCTTTGCCGACTACGCCACCCTCGGCACCGACGACAACGGCGTCTATCTCGCCGTCCGCATCTTCCCTTCATCCGGCTCCAGCTTCGTCAAAATCGCCGCCATGCGGAAAACACCCCTCCTCGGCGGTTCCGCCGCCACCATCACCTTCTTCTCCGACATCACCGACATGTTCTCCGTGCCCCAGCCGGCCACTAACTTCGACGCCCTCGACCCTTCCGATCCCACGTGGTTCATCGCGTCCTCTCCCTTTGCCGCTTCCGCCAGTGGTCGCATTTACTACCGGACTCTCACTTGGAGCGGCGACACACCCATCCTGGACAGCAGTTCCGAATTCCTCAATTCACCGGAGGTCGGAACGCTTCCAGATGCCCCCGCATCCGGGAGTGACACCGATGTGGACACGGGGGACAAACGCCTCCTCATGGCGGCCATCCGCAACAACCGCCTCTGGACCTGCCGCACCATCGGTGTCGATTCCGACGGTGACGGCGGCAATCCGGATCGCACGGCCTGTGAATGGTTCGAGCTCGATCTCTCCGGCGGCACCCCCTCGATCGCCCAGCGCGGACGCGTGTTCGACAATTCCAATGATCCTTTCTTCTATTACTACCCCTCCATCATGGTGAATGGACAGGGACACGCCGCCATGGGCTTCTCGGGCTCCCGGGGAAACTCCTTCATCAGCGCCTACTTCACAGGCCGCCTCGCCAACGATGCCGCCGACACCATGGGCTCCATCGAACTGCTCAAGGCGGGCGAAGCCGCCTACGAACGTCTCGACGGCGCCGAGCCTCCCCGCAATCGCTGGGGCGATTACAGCTACACGTCGCTCGATCCCAACAATGACATGACCCTCTGGACCATCCAGGAATACGCCGAGAATTCCACCTTCAATCCGAATGTCTGGGGCACCTGGGTCACCCCGCTCTTCGCGCCCGCTCCCACTCTCAACAACCCTCTCATCGCCAGCGCCGCCCAGGGCGACACCGCCGTCACCGTCACGCTCACCGGCACCGGCTTCTACGATCCCGGCGACGCCTTTCCCGCCCGCCTCAACGTCACCCTCACCGGCGGCTCGCCCAACGGCATCTCCAATTACTCCGTCTCCTACCTCAACCCCACCGAAGCCGAAATCACGTTCGACATCGACCCCGCTGCCGAGGCCGGATTCCGGGACATCTTCCTCACCAATCCCGATGGCCAGAGCGCCACCGCCATCGACGCGTTCGAAATCCTCTCCATCGAGGTGGACATCGGCGTAACCTTGTCCGCCAATCCCGATCCGGTCCTCGTCGGCGAACCCCTCGTTTACACGGTCACCGTCACCAACCACGAACCGCTCACCGCCGGAAATGTCGTCGCCATTGA
>DATKEE010000177.1:0-6947 GCA_035544555.1 Candidatus Methylomirabilota bacterium | reverse complement strand
GGGCCAGCACGAGGCGGCGTTCCGCTTCCTCGAGCGGGCCGGTCAATGTGCGGGTCTGGCCGGTGGCGCGCATGCCGACGGCGATGAGGGCGGCGAGGAGGTTGGTGGAGACGGCGAGGCGGGAGCCTTTGGGGATGTTATTGACGCTGCTGACGAGTTCGAGCCCATGCCCCTGGCCGGCCATGCGGGCGAGGAGTTCGGCCAGGCTTTGACCGGACCCCTCGATGCCGGGCGGGACAATGCCCGCCGCGATGACCGCCGCCTTGAGCAGACCCAGATAATCCTTCGCGAAATCGAACACGTCGGCCAGATGGGTCACGTCGGCGGTGGCGCCGAGATCGACGCTGGTCAGGCGCAGGAGTGGTTCGTCGATGACACGGAGACAGGCTTCGACAGGGGGGACGGGAACCGCGTCCCGGCCATGGACGCCGAGATCGATGGAGATATTGAGCACGCGGGCGCCCTCGGGATAATCCATGCCGAGGAAGAAGATGTCGCTCCAGCCGGTGTGGGTGAGGTCCATGCGGACGGGGGTGCGTTCGCGAAGAATTGGAAAACCGCCATCGCCGGGAGATTGTCGCAACAATTCAGGCCGGATCCGGAGCGGTTGATCGAGCGGATGGCCCATCCGGAACATCCAACGGTTGCCCTTGACCGAACGGACACTGCGGCGGACCTGGTCGGCGAGGGTCTGGATGCCGAGTTGATGATAGGCGGCGGCGAGGGCACTGGAGAGGGTGTCGCCGGGTCCGGCCGCGCGCTGGACGGCAAGGAAGGAGTCGATGGCTTCCTCGAAGCGGCGTTGGAGGAGGTGGGCGTGGCCTTCGAAGGGAATGCGGGCGTCCCGCGAGCCCGGTTGTTGAATGAACCTGGCCGGGAGATGAAACCGGTGAATGGCGTGGAGGAAGAAGAGAGCGCGGACACGTTCATAAAGATTGTCCGTCGTGCGGCGAAAGTCGTCGAGCGCGGCACATTCCGTGAGGAGTTGATCGAGGGTGGCGCGGGAGCAGAAGGGGGTGATGGAACGGTTGCGCCGGGCGGGATCGGAGGCGGTGATGAGATTGACGAGGGTGCCGGGCATCGGTGGTGAGAGACGGGAGGTCAGGGGCGGGGGGAGTGATCGAGGGCGTGCTGGGCCAGCATGTCGGTGAGTCTGGCAAGGATCTCCTCGCGGTCGCGCCCGCTCATGGCCAGGGCGAGTTGGGCGAGCCAGAGGCCGTATTGGGCGCCGATGTCGTAACGCCGGCCGGAGAGTTCGCTGGCGAGGTAACGTTCCCGTCCGGCGAGGGCGCGGAGCGCGGGGGTGAGGCTGAGCGGACGCGGGGTGTGATCGTCCTTCAACTGGCGGTCCAGGAGTTCCATGACGAGCGGGGAGAGGACATGGATGCCGAAGAAGCAGAGGTAATGGCCGGCGCGCAAGCCCGGGACGATCAACTCCTGTTCGGCCTGGGTGGGCGTGGGTTTTTCGATCATGCTCTCCACTTGGTAAAGGCCCTTGCGTCCGGGCACCAGCCGCCCGCCGATGGTGCCGTAGAACGGGAGATTGCTTTCGTGGGTGGCCTGGACGGCGGAGACGGCGCAGCGCTCCGCCCGGGCGATGGCGACGAGTTGCTGGGCGCAGTTTTCGGCGGCCCGGCTGACGTAGAGATGATCGCCGACCAGCAATAGAAAGGGTTCGCCGTCGGTGAACGAACGGGCGCAATGCACGGCATGACCGTAGCCCAGGGGATCCTTTTGTTCGATGAAGCGGACGCGGTCGGTGTGCGGACCGGCGGCGGCGCGATAGGCCGATTCGTCGCCGGGGGAGATGACGACACAGATGTTTTCGCCGCCGGCCTGAAGGACTTCCTCGATGAGAATGGTGAGGGCGGTCCTGGGGGTGCCGTCGCGATCCACGAGCGATTGCAGCGGCAGCGTGCGCTGGTTCTTGCCCGCGGCCGTGATCACAGCCTTCTTGATGTCCACTTGAGAATCCGGGTTGTTGACGCCAGGCGAGACTCACAAATCCGCGGCATGGAGTCAACGGCAGGGTCATGCGGAACGCCGGTCTCCGACCCGCCAGGTGGGTCATGTGCGGGTGCCTCTCGGCGTGGCGAATGGGAACATCTGCTGGCCATCGAGGACGCCCGGGAGAAGAGATCGAAGCTGGAGGACTATCTGGATCGCGGCGGTGGTGAATGCCATTTGCGGGACCCGTGTATCGCCAGGCGGTGTGAAGAGGCGCTGCTGTTTTTCCACGAGAAGCGATACGAACTGCTGGCCTGGTGCGTGATGCCGAATCATGTCCACGTGCTGGTCCACGTATGGCAGACTGCACTGGCCAGAATGGTGCAAAGCTGGAAACGGTATGCTTCCACGCAGTCGCAGGCGATTCTGACGGAACGCCGGTCTCCGACCCGGCCTTTTGGATTGCACGGTAAAGACGCGCCGGCTCGGAGAGCGGCGTTCCGGGGCGCGCGGATTCCACTTTGGCATTGATTGGCGGCGGTCGCTTGGTAGTTTCGTGCCTCGCATTTCCACGACTCGGTATCCCCGCGGGCCGGCCGGATTTCGCCGCATGGACGGGAATCCGGAAGGCTTGCGAGTGGAACGAATGGAATTGAAGCGATGGCAAGAGCAACCCCGACATCCGTCAAGAGTTTATGAGCGACCAGCCAGTCTCGAACAATTATCCCAAACTGCACAACGCCATGTGGCCCGGTCTCGTCGGCAAGGGCAGTCCCGGCGCCGAACCGTGCATCGACCTGGACACGATGCTGTCACTCACCACCCGGGCGGAGGTGGATGGCGTGAAGTTCGACGGCGTGGACCTTTTCCTGTTCGAACCGCACGTGAGCATCGACAGCAGCGACAGCGACATCGAACGGCTGGCCGACAAGATCCGCGGCCTGGGACTGGCGATCGGGTCGTTGGTGGCGCCGGTGTGGCCGCCGACGGGCGGGGGCTCGGCGATGGGCAGCGACGAGGAGCGGAACAATTTTGTGACCCAGGTCCGGAAGGCGTGTCGCATTGCGAAGAAGCTGCGGGATCTCGGCGCGCGGCCGTATGGCGTGGTGCGGATCGATTCGGCGTGCGGGGTGACCGATTGGGACAAGGATCCGAAGGGCAGCACGAAGAAGATCGCGAAGACGTTCAAGGAGGCGGCGAAAGTGGCGAAAGATCATGGGGAACGGCTGGCGGCGGAGGGCGAGATATGCTGGGGCGGGATGCACAGTTGGAAACACATGGTGCAATTGCTGGAGGAGGTCGGGCAGCCGCGGACGGTTGGTTTTCAGGCCGACATGGCGCACACGCTTCTCTACACGCTGGGCTACAACGCGCCCGAACACCGCATCGTGCCGGAGAAATTCAACTGGGAACCCGACAAGTTTCATGCGGCGATGAAGAAGCTCACGAAGGCGCTGCGGCCGTGGACGATTGACTTTCACGTGGCGCAGAACGACGCGACCGTGTTCGGTTCGGGATCGCATGAGAAAACCGGACGCCACTGTCTGGCGACGGATCCCAAAGGGAAGCTGAACATTCCGCGCGACGCCGGCTATTGGATGCGGGACGACGCCGGCAAGGTGACGAAGAAATTCAAGCACATCTGCTGGGACGGCTGCATGTTCCCCAACGAGGTCATGATGAAGCCGGAGACGTGGAACCATATTCTGGCATCGATGATCCAGGCCCGGAACAATCACGGCTGGCGGGCCTAGCCGGGAGGGTTTTCCCGATGGCCGCCGTCCCGACACGGAGGCGCCGGGGTCCGGGATTTGGGCTTGCAGGCGATTGCGAGGCGGGGTTTTGATAGCCGCCAATTTCCTATGAAACAACTCAGAATCGGCATGATCGGCTACGGCTTCATGGGCCGCGCGCATTCCAACGCCTACCGGAAGGTCAACAACTTCTTCGACCTCAAGCACCAGGTGGTGCTCCAGGCCGCGTGCGCCCGCGACGGGGCCAAGGTGAAGGCCTTCGCGGACAAATGGGGCTATGCCAGCACCGAGACCGACTGGAAAAAACTCATCGAGCGCGACGACATCGACGCCGTGGACATCTGCACGCCGAACAACACGCACGCCGAGATCGCCCTGGCGGCCGCGAATGCGGGCAAGATGATCCTGTGCGAAAAGCCGCTGTCGATGAACGGACCCGAAGGCGAAAAGATGGTGAAAGCCGTCGAAAAGGCCGGGGTGCCGAACATGGTCTGGTACAACTATCGCCGGGTGCCCGCCGTGACGCTGGCCAAGCATCTGATCGATGAAGGGCGGTTGGGACGCATCTATCATTATCGCGCGAAGTTTCTTCAGGATTGGACGATCAGCACGGACCTTCCGCAGGGAGGACCGGGGCTGTGGCGGCTCGACGTGAAGGCGGCGGGCAGCGGCGTGACCGGGGATCTCCTGGCGCATTGCATCGACACGGCCGTCTGGCTCAACGGCGGCATGGACACCGTCAACGCCATGACCGAGACATTCGTCAAGGAGCGGAAACACACGCTCACGGGAAGGGTGGAGAAGGTGGGAATCGATGACGCGTGCGCGTTTCTCGCCCGGTTCAACAACGGCTCGCTGGCGACGTTTGAATCCACGCGGTACGCCCGCGGGCACAAGGCGCTTTACACCTTCGAAATCAACGGCGAACACGCCTCGATCTTCTGGGATCTGCATGATCTCCACCGGCTGCAATACTTCGATCATCGCGACGAAGGGAAGTTGCGCGGCTGGCGGTCCATTCACGTCACGGACGCCGGCGGGGAGCATCCCTACATGGACAAGTGGTGGGTGCCGGGGCTCCAGATCGGTTACGAGCACAGCTTTGTGCACCAGGTGGCCGACTTCGTGGACAGCCTCGGGAAGAAGAAACCCGCGGGGCCGACCTTCAAGGACGCGCTCGAAACCCAATACATCTGCGACGCCGTGCTCAAGTCGGCCCGGACCCGGCGTTGGGAGAAAGTGAAACAAATCTGAATCCCCGGGATTGGAAATCCGTCTGTAGAGACGATTTGAACGAAACCATTGAAGCTATGAAGAAGTTCGCAATTGCATTGGGCATGGTTGCCTTTGTTTCACTGTTGATCCCCGCCGCCGGGGCGGCGGAACCGGATGTCAGCAAGCTGCCGGCGGCGGCGGACCGTCCGATCGCCTTTGAAAAGGACATCAAACCGATCTTCGAGGCGTCGTGCGCGGAGTGCCACGGCCCGAAGCGGCAGAAGAGCAAATATCGGCTCGACGATCCGGAAATCGCCGTCAAGGGCGGCAGCAGCGGCGAGGCGGCCATCATCCCCGGAACACCGGAGAAGAGCGTCCTGCTGCTCCAGGCCGCGGGCCTGATCAAAGACATGGAGATGCCGCCTGTTGAGAACCGGGATCGATTTCCGCAACTGACGCCCGAGCAACTCGGGTTGATCCGCGCCTGGATCGCGCAGGGCGCGAAGTTCGAATAGGCTTCTCTTTTTTCCCCCGGAGGTCAGGCTGGGCCGCATGGAACGTGTCGGCAGGAAGTTCCGGTCGTTTGCCGAGAGCGAGGCGGCGGACCGGGAGTATTACCGCTCCCTCACCCCCGAGCGGCGGCTGGAAATTCTGCTGGAATTGATCGCACAGGCCCAAGGCGATGAAGCTGGACAGGAATTTGCGCGAGTTTGTCGCGTTGTTAAACTCCACGAAAGTTAGATACCTCCTCGTGGGCGGCCACGCGGTCGCATTTCATGGCTATCCCCGGTTCACCGGTGACATCGATTTCTTTGTCGAACGTTCCCCGGAAAACGCCGCGCGACTGGTGACTGTGATCCGGGGATTCGGTTTCGGCCACCTGAACCTCCAGGAAACCGACTTCCTTCAACCGGGCGTGGTCATTCAACTCGGTCGTCCGCCGAACCGCATCGACATCCTCACCTCAATCGACGGTGTGGAGTTCGCGGATGCATGGGAGGGACGCGTGGCGGCGGAACTGGACAGGCTGCCTCTCGACATCATCGGCAAGGCCGAATTGATTCAGAACAAACGCTCCTCGGGCAGAGCTCAGGACAGGGCCGATCTCTCCCGTCTTGAAGCACCGGCTTCGTCGTGAATTCGGCGTTGACATTATTACTACCCAGGTCGTATTAATTCGGTAGTGACACCTGAATCATGAGCAAAACCAAGGGACATCGGCTCGGCGATCTGCAGTTGAAGATCATGAAAATCCTGTGGCTGCTGGGCGAGGCCCCGGTGGCGGACATTCATGACAAGCTCGGCGGCAGCCGCGCGTTCGCCTACACGACAATCGCCACCATGCTCCGCAAAATGGAGACTCGCGGACTGGTGCGACATCGGACGGAAGGGCGGAGTTTTGTGTATCGGCCCGCGGTGACCGAGGACGCCGTGACGCGGCGAATGGCGGACGATCTTCTGGAGCGCGTGTTCGAGGGCAGTCTCTCCGGGATGGTCAGCCACCTCCTGACAACGCGCGAGGTCAGCGGCGAGGAACTGACTCGTCTTGAAAAACTCATCACGGAACGGAGGAAGAGAAAATGAATATTCCAATACTCCCACACTGGGGGCAGTTCGCCGGGCTGGTCCTTCTGGAAACGCTATTGATCCTCCTCTTCGCGGCCGGCGTGGCGGGGTTGTGCCGGTCGGCCATGTGGAAACGGACGATCTGGCAGGTGGCGCTTGTGGCCGGCCTCCTGGTTCTCCTTTGCGAACTAGCCGGTGTGACGCGAATGGCGGCCGGTTGGATGGCGGTGCCCGGTCCCCTTGAACCCGCAGCGCGGGAAATCGTGGTGACTCGCGGTGAGGCTCCAGTCTGGGGAGAAACGCCGACGCGTTCGGGGGCCGGAGGATCCGCCGGCCTCATGGTCCCAATTGAAAACGCCGGGCCGGCTGGGTCGTGGTGGCCGGGGCTGGTCTGGATGGGAGGATTGATTTGCTGGACGATTTGGTTCGCAAGAGGGCGGTGGTTTTGTTGGTGGATGGCGCGCC
>DATKEE010000176.1:0-9821 GCA_035544555.1 Candidatus Methylomirabilota bacterium | reverse complement strand
GCGGGCAACACGTCCCTGGCGGGCTGGGGGCAGGACTTTCACTTCAACGGCAGCGAGAATGTAAACCTGGTTCCGCCGCCAACTCTTCGTCGGATCGTGGCTTTCTCCGCGGGGCCCGGGCACACGGTGGCCTTGGATGATACGGGGCGGGTCATTGGATGGGGGGATAATCAGTTCGGCCAAGCTTCCCCGGCGAACGGGTTGGGCGGTCTGAAGGCGGTGGCCGCGGGAGGACAACACAGCGTCGGTTTGAGACCCGATGGAACGGTGGTGGCATGGGGCGGAAACCAGTTCGGGCAGTCCAGCGTTCCTTCCGGTGTGGACTCCATCCGGGCCATTGCCGCGGGTGGAAATCACAGTCTGGCTCTGAGGACGAATGGAACGGTGCTTGGCTGGGGCGGGAACGAGTTTGGGGAGGCATCTCCGCCGGGTTCGGCGACGAATCTTGTGGCGATTGTCACCGGCGAATCGCACACGCTCGGGCTGCGGGCGGACGGAACGGTTCTTGGCTGGGGACGGAACGACTTTGGGCAGGTCGTGGCGCCGCCGGGATTGACGGGTGTCGTGGCCATTGCCGTGGGGGCAAGCCACAGCCTGGGGCTGAAGGAAGACGGCACGGTCGCGGGGTGGGGGGACGATCAACATGGGCAGGCGTCGGTGCCGGAGGGATTGTCGAATGTGATTGCGATTGCGGCGGGGAGAGATCACAGCATGGCGTTGAAGCGGGACACAACCGTGGTGGGTTGGGGACGAAACCACTTTGGTCAAGGGGAGGTTCCCGGCAATTTGTCCGGCGTACTCGCAATCGGGGCGGGAGGGGATCGCAATGTGGCACTGCGGCGTCCGCGGTGGATCTTTGAACCTCCCCAACCGCTCACGGGCGGTGGATGGTTGCTGGAGATGCGCGCCGAGTATGGAGGCGCGGCCGAATCCTACCGGCTGCCGCGTGTCTCGGTCTGGTCATCGGCCTTGGTTCCGTTTGATCCGGCAGCGGGGGTCCGGGTTTCGGCGCCAATTGCCCTGGTGAACGGTCGGCTGCAAATCCAGGTTCCGGCGTCCGCGGGGGATCCTGAGATGGGGTCGCGTTTCTTCATGGTCAGGGAGTCACCCTGAAGCGCGGGGAGACTGTTCGGCTGAAGGTATTCGGATTGCGGAATCACGACCTTGGGGGAGGCGATGGAAATGTCCACTCAGAGCCTGCAGGAGGAACCGGTTGATTTCCATTGCCTGGGCGATTGTGAGTTGGAGGAGGCCCAGTGATGCCCATGAGGAACGCAGAAAATACCGCATGGCGGCCGTTGTGCCCGGGGAGACAGTTGGACTCCGGACGGGGGGGCATATGCCGAGTTCCTGTAGGAGCTTCAATTCGAAGGCGAACACCAGCGCGGGCTGTGCCGGCCGGGTCTGCAGGCAATCCAACAGTCCCGCAAGCTGCTGAAAGGGAACAGCCAGCGGGGTTTCCACTTCGGTGGCGAGCTCGATAAGGGCCGTGCAGTAGCTGGCCTGCCTCAACCGGGAAAGATCCTGGCGTAACGCAGAATGGCTGTCGCGAACCACCAACTCCTTCAGGGTGTGGAGATCGGATCGGACGCTGCGTTGAAAGCTGAATTCGGCGAGGTGGAAAAGATCCAGTTTTCCGCGGAAGGCGGATTTTGGACGGCGGGCGCCTTTTGCGACGGTGGCAATTCTTCCGGCTTCGGCGGTGAGCCAGTGGACGATGAGGCTGGTTTCCGTCAGGAGCCGGGTGCGCACGATCAGGCCGGTGGCGCGTTCGTCCATGGAGGCTCAGTGGGCCGCGTGCGTTTTCCCGACGACCGGGGAGGGAACGATGGAGGGAAGGGAGCCGGTCGTGGATCCGGTGGAGGGCGGATTGAGCGCGCCGTAATCGGGGGCGATGGAGCCGAGGCTGATGATGAATTTGATCCCTTCGGCGACGGACATGTCGAGCACAACGACCTCCTTTTCGGGCACCATGATGAGGAAGCCGGTGGTGGGGTTGGGGGTCGTGGGCACGAAGATGCTGATCACCTTTTCGCGGGTCTTGGCCTGGACCTCCTGGTGTTGGTCGCCGGTGATGAAGCCGATGGAGTAATAGCCGGATCGCGGGAACTGCACGAGCGCCACCTGGCGGAAGGCGGTCTTATTGCTGGCGGAGAAGGCCTGGTTGACCTGCTTGATGGCGGCGTAGATCTTGTTCAGCAAAGGGACCTGCAACAGGACGATATCCATCAGCTCGATGAGTTTCTTGCCGATGTAATGGCGCGCGAAACGCCCCACCATGCCGATGAGGAACAACGCCAGGAGCAGGGCCACGAGGCTCCAGTACCAGTGGATCTCGCCCCGGGCGCCGTCCACGTACTTGTATTTTGACGGCACCGGGAGGAGGAGGGAGTTGGTGATGTTGGAGACCCCCTCGAAAAGCCAGAGCACGATGGCGATGGAGATGACGGCGGGAAGAACAATGGCCAGGCCGGCAAAGAAATTCGCCTGCCACTGATTGATCGGATTCTTCTTCTTGGTCACGGGTGACATTCTTTCGAAAATCGGCGGCTTGTCAAATTCCCCGAGGCGGCAACCGCGCGTTTGCGGGGGGGCATCTCCAGACCGGCGAACGGGAACTGGCGGGCCAGGCCCCGGAGCAGCCGTTCCTCCGCCCGCTTCATCTCCCTGCGATCCGCGGATTCGTGGTCGTCGTAGCCGCGAAGGTGCAACAATCCGTGGATCACATAACGAACCAGCTCCTTCTGCCAGAGGGCGCGGAACTGGCGGGCTTGATGGAGGACCTCGTCCATGCAGATGAAGATCTCCCCGTGGAGAACGCCCGCGGGATCCGGGGGTGTCGGGTTGAGATGGTTGAAGGTGATGACATCGGTGGAACCCACATGGTTCAGGAAGGTCTCGTTCAGGCGGGTCATTTCGATTGTGCCGACCAGGTGCACGCCGAGTTCATACTGATCGACCCCCATGGAGGTGGAAAGCAGGGCGCGGATCAGGCGCCGGAGGTGGTTCAGATTGACTGACTGGATCCGCTGCCGGTTTCGGACGGCGAGGACTTGTTTCATGAGGATTCTTCACGTGGTTCCCCCCGGATTTTGCCGCGATGCGTTTCGTAGGCGCCGATGATGCGCTGAACGAGCGGGTGGCGGACGACATCCCGCTTTTGGAATTCCACGATGGCAACCCCGGCCACCTGCCGCAGCGCCTGGTGCGCCTCGACCAGTCCGGAGAACTTGTGCGGCGGAAGGTCGATCTGTGTCGGGTCGCCGGTGATGACGGCCTTGGAGCTGTGACCCAGCCGGGTGAGGAACATGAACATCTGCTCGGTGGTCGAGTTTTGGGCTTCGTCGAGAATGATGAAGGCATGATTCAGGGTGCGACCGCGCATGTAGGCGAGCGGCGCGATTTCGATGATGCCCCGTTCCATGTGTTTCTGAATCTCCTCGATGGGCAGCATGTCGTGCAGCGCGTCGTGCAGGGGTCGCAGATAGGGGGCGATTTTCTCGTAAAGATCCCCGGGCAGAAAGCCGAGCGCCTCCCCGGCCTCGACGGCGGGGCGGGTGAGGATGATCCGGGAGACCTGTTCCTCGCGGAGCGCGAGCACGGCCATGGCGATGGCGAGATAGGTCTTGCCGGTTCCGGCCGGGCCCACGCCAAAAGTGACATCATGGGCGCGAATGGCCTCCACGTAGAGTTTCTGGCCGGGGGTCTTGGGGGTCACCGGCGGTTTTCGGGTGGAAGTCTGAAGGCGCTCCGAGTAGAGGCTTTGAAGGGCGGAGACGCCATCGGTCCTGACCACGCTGAGGGCCTGATTGAACTCGCGATTGCCGACGGGCGACCCGGCTTTGATCGAGCCCTCCAGGAGGTGGAACAACTGCCTGGCGCGCTCGACGGCCGCGGCATCACCCTCGAGCTTGATCCATCCCTCGCGTGAGGTGGCCTTCACTGCCAGTTGCTGTTCGAGCGCGGCCAGGTTGCGCGGATTGTTGTTGAACAGTTGCTGGGCGAGCCGGGCGTTCTCGAAGTGAAGTGTTTCGGAGGGCATGGGTCAGGATGCGGCCAGCTCGGAGCGGAGCCGCGCCGCGAGTTCCCGGAGGGCCTGAGGAATGACTGTTGTGCCGGCCAGCACCGGCATGAAGTTGGTGTCCCCATTCCAGCGGGGCACCACATGAAGATGGAGATGCTCGACGATACCGGCTCCCGCGACCTTTCCGAGGTTGGCGCCCAGGTTGAAGCCGTCCGGTTTCATGACCCGCGAGAGCGCGTTCTGGCAGCGACGCGTGAGGAGCATCAGGTCGATGATCTCCGTCTCGGTGAGTCCGTTGAAATCCGGCGTCTCCTTGTATGGGACCACGAGGATGTGACCGCCGGTGTAGGGGAATGTGTTCAAGACCGCAAAACAGGAGCGGTTGCGCGCGATCACGTAATTCGCCTCGTCGTCGCTGGAGCGGGCGATGTGGCTGAACAACGAACCATCCGCGGGCCGCGGCTTGGGGCCGAGAATGTATTCGATTCTCCAGGGAGCATGAAGCGGTTCCACGGGACACACGCTAGTAAGCCGCTCTCCAATTGTCAAAGGCGGCCGGAAGGGTGGAATTGACGCGCCGGTCAATGGCGGATGACCTCGGCGAGGACGCGGTGCAGTTCCTCGCCCTTGAACGGTTTGGCCAGGCGGGCGCGGAATCCGTAGGCCTTGTAATCGGACATCACCGGGTCGTTGGAATAGCCGCTGCAAACGATGACCCGGGCGTTGGGGTCCAGCTTCAGGATTTCCTGTACGGCGACCTTGCCTCCCATGCCGCCCGGGATGGTGAGGTCCATGACGACGGCGTCGAACGGCCGGGCGTCACGCCGGGCTTCCTCGTAGAGTTTCAGCGCGACCGAGCCTTCCTCGGCGATGACAGCCTGGTATCCGGCTCGTTCGAGGACGATACTCGAGAATCGGAGGATGGCGAGGTCGTCGTCCATGAGGAGAACACGTTGCAGGCTGCCGTTGGGGAATTGAGGGACTGGTCCTGACGCGGTGGCAGGGCGATGGACCGCGGGGAAGTAGAGATCGAACCGGGTGTACTCTCCTGGAACCGACTCGGCCGTCAATGTCCCGCCATGCTTTCGAACGATGGAGTAACACGTGGTGAGGCCCAGCCCGGCGCCGCGCTGTTTGGTGGAGAAGTAGGGATCAAAGATCCGGGGGAGCACTTCGGGCGGGATTCCAGGGCCATGGTCGGTGAGGGAGAGACAGACATAGTTGCCGGGGGAAAGATCAAGCCCGCGGTGTTCGGTGAGCCTGATGTTGCGGGCCTCGATGCGGACGCGCCCGCCCTCCGGCATGGCTTCACGCGCGTTGATCAACAGATTGTCGATGACCTGGGTGATTTGATCGATGTCCGCGTCCACCTCCCACAAGTCCGGCGGGAACAGGAATTCGCCCTTGATTGTGGTGCCGTGCAGGCTGAGTTCGGCGGTTCGCTGAACGGGCACATCGAGGCGGACGGGCTTTTTAATGGGCGCGCCGCCCTGGGCGAAGGTCAGGAGCTGTCGGGCGAGGGCGGTGGCCCGCTCGGCCGCCGCCCGGGCGTTATTCAGCCAGCTTGCGGCCGCGTGGTTGGGGGGGAGTTCCATCTCGGAAAGGGAGAGGTTGCCGATGATGGCGGTGAGGACATTGTTGAAGTCATGGGCGATGCCACCCGCCAGCAGGCCGATGGATTCGAGTTTGCTGGACTTGAGGCGCTCCTCGGCGGTGCGCTTGTGGCTGGTGATGTCGCGGAAAAAGGTGAAAATCCTGCCACCGTCGGTGGGGACGTAACCCGCGTTGACGAGCAGATCCACACAGCGTCCATCCCGGCAACGATGGCGGGTTTCATAGCGATCCCCGCCCGAGGCGCGGATATGGAGAAGACGTTCGCGAATGTTGCCAGGCGATTCCGGCGCTTCCAGTCCGGCGGCGTTCATGCGCATGAGTTCCTCCCGCGAATACCCCACCAGCCGGCAATAGGTCTCGTTCACATCGAGGATGTTGCCCTCGACATCGAGCAACCAGTAGCCGTCGATGGCGGTGCGCAGGATGGTGTCGCGGAGCTGGTCGCTGCCGCGTTTGGCCTGGACTTGCCCGACGCGCCGTTCGGCCACCCTCAACCGAACCCGCATCAGTCCGACGTCGAAGGGTTTGGCCAGATAATCGTCGGCTCCCGAAGCCAGCACGGATTGGAGGTCATCGGACTGGTTGCAGGAGGTCGCCACGAGGATGTAAACGCCCGCGCCCCACGGCTGTTCCCGCACCCACCGGCAAAAATCGAGGCCGCCCATGCCGGGCAGCATGAGGTCGAGGAGGATGAGCGGATGGAGTTGTGATTGACACACCGTCATGGCGGACTCGGCGTCCGGACAGGCGTTGACGCGGTGGCCGCGTTCGGCAATCAGCCGGGTCAGCAGCAACCGGGAGGTGGCGTCATCTTCAACAACCAGGACGTTCATGGGCGCGCGCTGTGAGGGGACATGAGCAGGGGGCCATTTTTTCAGGAGGGCGGTCGTTTCATGGAGCTGGATTTGTTTCCGGCATCGGACAGGTTCGCTTCCGTCGTGCGTGCTGATGTCGGAGCCTGGAGCGTCGGATAGCCCGCGTCTGAATTTTCACGTCGCTGGCAGCGTTCGAGAGCGGCTTCCAGTTCCGGGGTCTTGACCGGTTTGCTGATGTAATCGTCCATGCCGGCGGCGAGGCAGCGTTCGCGATCCCCCTCCATGGCATTGGCGGTCATGGCAATGATGCGCAAATGGGGGGGTTCGGCGGCGGATTCGCTCATCCGGCGTTCGCATTCACGGATGCAACCGGTGATTTCGTAACCGTCATGATCCGGCATCTGGCAATCCATGAGAATGACGTCGTAGGGATTGCTTTTCACCGCCTTGAGCACTTCGAGTCCATTGTTGGCGGTGTCGGCGCGGTAACCCATCTTCTGGAGTTGACGGAGGGCGACGACCTGATTGACGACATTGTCCTCGGCGAGCAACACCCGCAAGTCCCTGGAAGGGCGCGAGGAGTTTGTGCCGGGAGGAGGGGTCGTGGGGGACTCGGGGGAAGGCCCGGCCAGGATCTCCGTGAGGGTGTCGAAGAGCTGGCTCTGGCGGATGGGTTTGAGCAGGCAGGCGTTGATTCCCGCGTCCTTCAGGGTTTCCGGATCGATGCGCTGGCCGAGCGACGTGAGGATGAGGAGGCGTATTCCGGCAAACTGCGGATCCTGTTTGATTCTTCGCGCCAGTTCGAAGCCGTCGGTGTCCGGCATGCCATGATCGAGCAACACGACATGAAAGGGGGCACGAGCCTTCGCGGCCTGGAGGAGGCGCTCCATGGCCTCGGCGGCGGTGGCTGCAGTCTCGTTTTTCATCTTCAAAGCCAGGGTCTGGTGATGGAGCACCTTCCGGTTGGTCGCATTGTCATCGACGATCAGGACACGTTTGCCGATGAGGCGGGCCCTGGCTTTGGAGAGGAAGGTGGTGCCGGGAGGTTGCTTCCGCAGGGTCGAGGTGAACCAGAAGGTGGAGCCCCTGCCCGGGGTGCTCTCGAATCCAATTTCGCCGTGCATGAGTTCGACAAGCTGCTTGCAAATGGCGAGGCCCAGTCCGGTGCCTCCGAATTTCCGTGTAGTGCTGTTGTCGGCCTGGGTGAAGGCTTCGAACAATTGATCCCGGGCCTCCGGGGGAATTCCAATGCCGGTGTCCTGAACGGAGATGCGAAGGTTGACTTCGGCTTCGGACTCGGAGACCCGGGCAACGGTGACCAGGACCTCGCCTTGATTGGTGAATTTGACGGCGTTGCCTGCCAGATTGGTCACAATCTGGCGCAAACGGCCCGGGTCGCCACTCAACAACATGGGCACGTCGTGCTCGATCATGCAGGCGAGCTCGAGATTCTTGGATTGAGCGCGTTCGGCAAGCATGTCGAGGGCGCCCTCGATGCAGTCGTTGATGTTGAAATCGATGGTTTCAAAGACCAGCTTCCCCGCCTCGATCTTGGAGAAGTCCAGGATGTCATTCAGGATGGTCAGCAGTGAGTCGGCGGACGTTTGAATGGTGCGGGCGAAGTCCCGTTGTTCGGGATTGAGTTGGGTGTCCAGCAGGAGACCGGTCATGCCCAGCACGCCATTCATGGGAGTCCTTATTTCATGGCTCATATTGGCCAGGAACTCACTCTTGGCCTTGCTGGCGGCCTCGGCCCGCGCGGCCATCCGGCCGGCCTGCTGGATGGCGGCCTCCAATTGTTCATTGGTGCGGGAGAGGTTCCGATTGGCCGACTGGTAGGCCTCGTTGGCTTCCTGCAGCGCCCGCTGCACACGCACGCGCTCGGAGATGTCACTCCCGATGAACAGATAGCCGGTGATGACGCCCTTCCCATCGAACAACGCGGTGACGGAAAGCAGCGCGGGGAACCGATTGCCGTCCTTGCGAATGTAGGTCCACTGACGTTCATCCGTCATCCCCCGGAGGCTCTTTGCTGCCAGCACCTCAAATCCGGTCGTCACGGGTTCCCCCAGTATTTCCGACAACTCGCGGGCTCGATCGGAAAGTTCCCCGGCATCGTGCAGCACCAGGGGAGTCTGGAAGCCGACCATTTCATCGGCGAACCAGCCCAGCATGCGTTCGGCCGCGGCATTGAACGTGAGGATCCGGCCCTCCGCATCGGTGGAAAGAATGGAATAATTGGCGCCGTCGAGGATGGCTTGCTGCAGGGATGTGGTTTCCAGGAGGACCTGTTCCATGCGCTGTCGCTCGCGGATGTCCCTCCGGAGTTTCTCCTGCGTCTCGCGGAGGGTTGAGGTCATGTCCCGCGCCATGCCAAGCGCGCGGGAACGAGTGGTGGCCATGGAGCACGCGATTCCGAACACCAAAAAGCTCATGATCAGCCCGCCGCCGAGAACCGGATACTGGTAACGGCTGTCCCTGGAGGCATCAAAGACCGGTGTGGACGAAAACCTCAACATCCATGTCTGCCCCGCGATCTTCAGCGGAGTCTCCATGGAAAAGGCGGGTTCCCGGGCTTCACCCGCGTTTGTCCGGGCCTTCGCGCCATCATACAGGAGGGTCCCCGTGGCAGGGCCCGATCCGGTCTGAATCTCGAAATCCACGTCCTGACGCGGGCTGCCGAGAATGCCGCGCATCAGGTCGTTGACGCGGAACGCGGCATAGATCCAGCCGCGGAGCCGCGCGCGACGCGACTCCAGTGAAACCGGTTCCATGCCGGGATCATAGACGGGCATCAACAGAATGAATCCGGCCTGATCCGCGGTTTCCTGGCGGAGGGTCAACCGTCCGCTGATGACCGGCGTTCCCGTGTCACGCGCGAGTTCCGCGGTCGCCCGGCGGTGGGGTTCCGATCCCAAATCAAATCCCAATACGCTGGCATTCTTCGAAAGTGGTTCCACGAATTGAATGATGAAGTAGTCCGGCCGCCGTCCCGGGGGTGCCAGGGAGAACGGTTGCGCGGAATTCACGGGAGCCCGCGATATGAACGCATCCAGCGCCTCGTCCTTGACCCGGGCGACATAACCCAATCCATGGAGGCCCGGCAGATTCCGGTCAATGTCGAGTCTGTCCACGTAATCGCGCCAGGATTGGTGATCGACATCGCCGGCCGCGGCGATGAAGCCTTCGGCGCCGCGCATGACCTGTTTATAATCCAGCATGCGCTGATCGATCGCGCCGCGGGTGGCAGCCATCGCCTCCTGGAATCGGGACAGGTCCCGAGCGTGCAAATGATGGCGGAAGGAGAGCCAGGACAGCAGCGTGGTCAAGAGGGCGAGGGCCAGGATGACCCCCGAACCGGCATAACG
>DATKEE010000175.1:0-4009 GCA_035544555.1 Candidatus Methylomirabilota bacterium | reverse complement strand
CGCGCATTTCCTCGCGCGCCTGTTCGAATGTCGTCCCCGCGCGCAGCCGTCCCACGACACGAAACCACGTCTGATCCTCGGAGCTGGTGAAATCGTGAGGCAACCACACGTCGCCGGCCCAGGCGCCGTCTTGCGAAGCCGCGCCGATTCGAGACACCTCCCGAGGCATGACGCCGACACTCGTGTGAGGCAATCCATCCAGGATCATCGTGCGGCCGATGACGTTGGTGTCGCCATTGAACTCCTGGACCCATAGGCCGTGATCGATGATCACATGGTTCGCCGGCGTTTCGGCGTCCACGGCGTCGAATGGACGCCCTGGCCGGGGTTCAATTCCGAAGACATCGAAGAAACCGGGAGAGACTCTCCTTGGGGTGAGATGCATCGCCTCCTCGCGGCCGGTCCAGCGAATGCGGCCGACCTTCGAGAATGCCGCAAGCCCGTCGAACGAACGGCTTTGGCGCTGGATTTCCGTGAGCCGCGCCGCGTCCAGGTGGATGTCCAGGTCGCCGCGCTCGTTCGTCCGCGCCAGCTTCACCAGCGTTTCGGGAGCGGTGAGGGGCAGGGGTTGGAAGAACTGATGGTTGAACACCGCGAATAGCGTGGTACAAACGCCGATCACCAATCCCAGCGTGAGCACGGCCACGGCCGTGAAGCCGGGGTTCTTCAGGAGTTGGCGAAAGGCGAAGCGAAGGTCGGACATGGGGAAGTTATGAGTTATGAGTGACGAGTTATGAGTTTGAGACGGAGCGGCGCAAGGCGTTGAGCATTTTGCGGAGTTCCTGAATGAAACCGTTGGCTTCGGCCGCATCCGACTCCGAGCAGAAGCCCAACTCGACGGCGAGGGTCAGTTGCGTGTCGAGTTCCGCGACCGAGCCTTCGGCGTGGGAAATGAACTGAATAACTTCGCGACGGCTTTTTAGGCTGCTCATTCATAACTGAAAACTCATAACTCATAACTCCGCCTTCACTCCCCTCTCAACGCCTCCATGGGATCCGTGTTCGCCGCGCGCCGGGCCGGGAGCGCGCAGGCGGCGACGGCCACGATTCCCAGCAACAGGATCACGCACAGAAGAGAGACCGGATCGAAGGCGCTCACCTGATGAAGTTCAATCCGGCTGGCCAGCAGCCGCGCAGCCGCAACGCTGGCGAGAATACCGATCACAATCCCAAGTCCGGCCAGTCGTCCGCCGTCCTTGACGATCAACGACAGGACATCGCTTCGTTGCGCGCCCAAAGCCATGCGGACCCCGATCTCGCGCGTCCGCCGGCTGACCAGGAAGGAGAGCACGCTGTAAATGCCCGCCGTGGCGAGCGCGAGGCCGAACACGGCAAACAGGCTGAACAGCGCCATCGTAAACCGCGGCTGAACGGTTTGCGTCAGCAGAACCTCCCGAACAGTGCGCACATTGCGAATCGGCAGTTGAGGGTCCATCAACCGGATCTGTTCGCGCACCGCGCCAATCACCGCGCCGGGATCGCCGGTCGTGCGGATGGCCAGCGTGCGATCAGGCGGCGCGAGCAAGGTGTAAGGAACCAGAACCGCGGGACGGGTTTCCCGGGTCAACCCATCGTTGCGCGAGTCGGCAATGACGCCGATCACGGTGACGTCCGCGGAACTGTTCGTCGGGACGAGGACGGGTCCCCCGGGTGCCCGGAGGAGGTCCACTTGAATCCGCCTTCCGACAGCATCCTCGCCGGCGGGCCACAAGCCGGCCGCGGTCTCATTGATCACCGCCACGAGATCGCCGCGTCGGACGTCCCGCTCATCGAGCATCCGCCCGCGGAGGAGAGGGATGCCGAGGGTTTTCAAATAGTCCGCACTGACCAGGTTCACCGTGATGGGCGACGACGAGGATCCGGGTTGTCCGTCGATGGCATAGGGTGACCGGGGTCCGCCAAAGGGCAGCCCTCCGTTGCCCAACTCGGCCGCAGCCACGCCGGGGAGACTTTGAACCCGTTCCAGCAACTCGCTGGCAAATCGGTTTCGATCCTCGAAGGTGGCGTAGCGTTCCGACGGCAGGGTGAAATCGACCAGAGTGACGCGCCGGGGTTGGAATCCGGGATCCACGCTTTGAAGCGCCATGAAGCTGCGAACCGTCAGACCCGCGCCGGCCAGCAGCACGACGGACAGCGCCACCTCCGCGACGACCAGCGCCGCACGGAACCGACCTCCCCGGGCCGGACTCGATCCCCTGCCTTCCTCCTTCAATGCGTCGTTCAGATCGGGGCGCGATGATTGCAGGGCAGGCACCAGGCCGAACGCAATTCCGGTGATCATGGAAAGACCGACGCAGAACAGCAGGATGTGGCGGTTGATCTCGATTCTCGCCTCGTTTGGCACGTAGAAGCCCGGCATCAAGGTCACCATGAGTTTTGTGATCATCACCGCAAACGCCATCCCCAACACGCCGCTGATCACCGACAGCAGCACACTCTCGGTCAGCAACTGCCGCACGAGCCGCCAGCGTCCCGCGCCGATGGACAGTCGGATCGCCATCTCCCGCGCGCGCGCGGTTGCCCGCGCGAGTTGAAGATTCGCGACGTTGGCGCACGCAATCAGCAGAAGAAATCCGACGGCACCGAAGAGCAGTTGCAGCGTGCGTTTCATCTCCCCGCTGGCCACGGTCATGTCCAGATAATTGGTCAGCGTGGATTCGAACGCCTGCCCGGGGAACGCATCGGGGTTTGCCCGCGCCAGTTCGAGTTGCAACGCGTGCAGTTGCTCCCGAGCCACGGAGGGACTGATGCCGGATCTGAGCCGGGCGATCGGAAAGACGCGTCCGGTATCGGCGGAGGTTGTGGCCAGGGGCAGCCAGAGCCCGTCACCCGTCCACCAGCCAAACCGTTGCGGCATGACGCCGATCACGGTGTAGGGCCGGTCGTCAAGTCGGAGAGTCCGGCCGATCGCGTCCTGTTCACCGCCGAAGAGTCGCTGCCAGAGCTGGAACGTGATGACCGTCACGGCTTCGGGCTCGCCATTCGCCGCGAAGTCACCCGGACCGAACGTCCTCCCCAGAACCGGGCGCACGCCGAGGAATGCAAAGGCATTCGCGGTGAGTCGCGGGGCGGTGAGCACCTCCGGGGCGAACTCACCGGTCAACAGCACGCTGCCGGGACTTGTTCCCATCACATCCGCGAACCCGGGCAGTTCGGACATCGCCTGGAATTCATCCTGGCGATAGGGCCTCATCACCTGGGTCGCTTCCGCGCTCGCGTGGCCGGGAGCCCAGATCTCGCCGGGCCGCGCGTAGGGATAGGGACTGATCAGCACGCCGTAAACGACACTGAAAATGGCGGTGGTCGCCCCGATCCCGAGCGCGAGCGTGAGCACGGCGACGGCGGTGAAGCCGGGATTTTTGAGAAGTTGGCGGAAGGCGAAGCGCAGGTCGTTCATGAGTGATGGGTGATGAGTGACGAGTGATGAGCGAGCTTCGGAAGATGCTCAACGCCCTGCGGCGCAGCCTGTCTTGAATGCTCATCACTCATCACTCATCACTCGTTGTTGATCCGGGCGGCCTTGACTTCGGCAATGAACGCCGACAATATGTCGGCCATGAAGACCTTCACGGTTCGGGAACTGGACCGCGAACCGGCCGCGGTGCTGGATGCGTGCGACCGGGAGGGTGCCGTCCGAATCCGCCGCCGCAACGGACGGATGTACACGATCCGGCCGGACGCGGGCCCGGATCGGATCACCGAACTCCCCGATTTTCGTGGCCGGACAGCGAAGATTTTTTCGAAACGCATTCCCGCCGCCCAAAGCCGATTGGTCGATAAGCTATTGGCGGGAGAATGAATCCCTACGCGGACACGAATTTCTTCACCCGGCTTTATCTCCCGCTGGCCGAGTCCGAGGAGGCATCGCGGCTGTTCACGCGCGCCCAGGCCGCCGGCAGCCCACCCGTGCCGGTGACCTGGCTCCACAGGCTGGAAACCATCAACGCGTTTCAACTTCATGTGTTCGCGGGCAAGGACCGTGGCCAGGCGCGGATCACGCTGGAGCAGG
>DATKEE010000174.1:0-7715 GCA_035544555.1 Candidatus Methylomirabilota bacterium | reverse complement strand
ATTCGGTCGTCCTGCCCCGGAACGGAGAGTCAGAGCGTCGTTACCTCCGCTGCTACGCGATGGAATGGGCGTGACGCGCCCGCAGCCGTGAAACCCGGTGGATGCAGTACCCAAATCCTGTTACACCTGCAACAAGAAGTTGCACCGATGCTTTCACCCACGTTCGATCACACCCCGTCCGCGGGGGTGATTCGAGTCGGCCCTATACACGGGGGCCGGAGTTTGCTACTTTCCACGACACCTATGGCACTCGATGACATCCTATTGGGGGCGGAAGAAAAGATGCTGAAGACGGAGGAGCATGTGGTCCACGAATTCGCGACGGTCCGCACGGGCAAGGCATCGGCGGGGTTGGTGGAGAACATCCCGGTGGAGGTTTACGGATCGACCATGCGAATACGCGAGCTGGCCGGCATCACCACGCCGGAGGCGCGGATGATCATGATCCAGCCGTGGGATGCGGCGACGATTTCACCGATCGAGAAGGCGATTCAGAAGAGCAGTCTCGGGTTGAACCCGGCGGTTCAGGGCAAATTCATCCGCATTGTTCTGCCGGAGTTGAGCCAGGAGCGCCGGGTGGAGTTCACCAAGGTGGCGAAGAAGATGGCGGAAGAGGGCCGTGTGGCGATTCGTCATGTCCGTCGCGAGGCGCTGGAACAGATCAAGAAGGACGAACAGTCCGGGGGTATCACGGAGGATCAGGTGGAGAGCGCCGAGAAGGAGGTCCAGAAATTGACGGATCAATATATTGGGAAGATTGACGCCCACCTGGACCACAAGGAGAAGGAACTCCTGACCGTGTGAGGAAGACGAGGCGCCGGACGGTTCGCGTTCCGTACGCCGCCTGAAGACGGGACACGCGGCTGAAGCTTCCAAAACAGGCTCTCAGCGTCGCTCCGGAGTGACCGCCGGGGTGGTGTCCTCGAAGTGGATGATCTTTTCCCCGGGCTTGGCGTAGCCCAGTCGTTCCCGAGCGAGGCGTTCGACTGTCTTGGGATGTTCGAGGGAATTGAGGGCGGCATCCATGCGCCGGGCCAGTTCGGCTTCCTTTCGAAGTTCCTGTTCGGTTTCCAGGAGGCTGCGGCGCAGCCGTTCATTTTCCTGGACGACCGGCCAGTACCACAACCCGATTCCGGCCAGGGACGCGAGCACGAACAGGCAGATCACCGCGCGGTTCAACTTGGTCCAGATGCCCAGATCCACTTTCATGCGTCAGACTAAACCATGGCCGCGCGGAAAACGGAAGCGAAGAAATCAAGTCAACGAACGAACCTTCGGGAGGACTGGAGTGTTCCCTCCGGTCCGAAGGTCAGCCGGATGAACCAATCGGGCGAGGGCGGATCGTAGTAATGGTATCCCGGAGAATAGACATAATAACCCGGCCCATGGGAGTAGACCCAGGGTGCGGGTGAATACAGGCCGCCCCGTCGGCCGCGCACCGTCAGCCACTCGGCGACCGTGGTTCCGTCGGACAACACGGCCTGTTTGTCGGGCGGACCCAGTTCGCGCACGGCATCGTCGTAGTGATAGGAACCGATGCGGGACTTCCAGTCGATGCGGCGGGTCTGGCAACCCGCCAACCCCTGGAGGAGGAGGAGCGCCGGGAGGATCCACAGGAGGGAACGCCAGGTCTCAGTGTGAATTGGGGCGGTCATGGATGAAACCTATCCGAGTCGTGACCTTCTGGCAATTGGACCGCCGGGCGGACTGCCTGGCGGGGAAGCGGATCGCGGTCAGTACGGGCAAATGTTTGAACGGGACTGAGTTCCTGATTGTCAAGAAGGGCAGGGTCCCTAAACTGCGCGCTCCATGATCAAGGTCTTGTTGCTGAACCTTTCGCCGGCGGATACCTGGGATACCATCGCGCGTCAACAAAGGAGCGTCATTGTCGTGTTTCTGTTTTATGTGCTGCCACTGGTCGCGCTGTGCGGCGCGGGCGAGGCGTTTGCGCTGACGCAATGGGGCACGTCCCGGGGGGCGTTGGGCAAGACCATGGAGGTGCCGGCTCAACTGGCCATCGTCTATGGGATGGCGCGCCTGAGCTTGAACCTGGCGCTTGTGTTCGGCGGCGCCAAACTGCTGCAGACCATCGCAGTCAGCTTCCACACGCGGCCCACTTATTCGGAATGCTTCACCTGCGTCGGCTACAGCTTCGGACCGCAATTTGTGTTTCAACTGGTCAATGGTCTGCCGGTTCTGCACACGTGGATATGCTGGGGAGTCGGCATGATCCTCACGATCCGGCTTTTGTATCACGGCCTGCCGCGATTGTTGAAACCGGATCCATCGACCGCCTTCGGGATCTACCTGATCGGAGCCTTGCTCCTGACCATCATGAGCGCCGCCACTCATTTTCTGGGACTGGTGCTGTTGCAGGAACGGATCCGGTTGTCGCTGCCTTGAGCCGACTCGGCGGAATTGGCCTGGTCCTCGAGGCGCGGTTACATGAGTGACCGGTGACGCGCTCCGCCGGCTCAACCCTTTCGCCGCCCGGACACTTCACAGGCCGTCTTGACCTTCCATGCGCTTTTCTCGAGGGCGCGCCGGGCGGATGTTTCATCCGCACCCGTGATTTCCCGAACCATGCGTATCGCCCGGTCCCGCAGCTTCCAATTGGACGGATTCAAATCCACCATGAGATTGCTCACGACCTTTCCCATGCGGACCATCGCGAGTGTGGTGACCATGTTCAGGATCAGCTTGGTTGCCGTTCCTGCTTTCAGCCGTGTGGAACCCGTCAGCAATTCGGGTCCGATTGCCGGCGCCATCACGACATGCGGACGATGCCTGGCCGGAATCCGGATGCCCGGGTTGAAACAGAGCAACACCGTCCGTGCCTTTCGCTTCCGCGCTTCGAGCAAGGCGCCCCACACAAACGGCGTCCGTCCGCCGGCGGCGATGCCCATCACGACGTCGCGTCGGTTGACATTGCGGAAACGAATGGATCGAGCGCCCGCCTCGGGATTGTCCTCGGCTCCTTCGACGGCCTGCCAGAGCGCGGAATGTCCACCCGCGATGATGCCCTGGACGAGATCGGGCGGTGTGCGGAATGTGGGCGGGCATTCGCTTGCGTCCAGCACGCCCAGGCGTCCGCTCGTTCCCGCGCCCACGTAGAGCAGTCGTCCCCCGTTGCGGAATGCGCGGACCACGTCCTTGATCACGCGTTCGATTGCGGGGGCTTCCCGCAGAATGGCCGGCGCAATGCGGCGCTCCTCCGCCAGCATGAGGCGGATGGCATCCCGAGTGTCGAGTTGATCCAGATCGAATGACCGGGGATTTCGTTGCTCGGTGTCGGAAGCGCGGGGGGGAATGGAGCGGGTGATGGACTCGACCTCGTCGCGGATGCTTGAAGTCCGCCGCCCGTCACGGCGGGGGGTGAACCGGCCGCGCGCGGGAGTGGCGGGGGCGGGGGATTGGCGGGCAAGAAGGACGGCGCCCCAGACGCCGGGGCGTCGCAGCGGCTTTGTTGAGGCATTGGGCCGGCACGCGCGGATTTCGCGCGACACCATGGCGGCGAAGCGGGGTTGTTTGAGCAGGATGCTCCCCGCGAAGATGAATTGAACGGGCGTTCCGGGGCGGACCAGCCGGTCGGCGCACGCAATGGCGTCCTTTGCCAGACTGGCGGCGGCCCCCGTCAGGATGTCCTTCGCGATTCGATCCCGCGCGGCCCATGCGGCGAACACCTCGGGCGCGAGGGCCGCAATTTCCCGTTTGGTTGCCGCCTGGGCCCAGGCAATGAGAGCCCCGGGATGATTGAGTTGGAGGGCTCGCAAAACGCGTTGTCCGAGGCCCGACCATTCCCCGTCAAGATCGAGGTAATAGACGACGGCCTTGAGCGCGCGCAGGGAAATCTCGTAACCGCTGCCCTTGTCCCCAAGAAGATGTCCCCAGCCGCCCAGTTTCGCGGTCCTGCCGTCCGGCGCGCGGCCATAACAACAAGAACCGGTGCCGCTGAGAATGATGACCCGGGGAGAACCGGGAGGTTCGTCCTCGCCCGCCAGGAGGGCGATTTCGAGGTCGTCCGTCACCACGCAAGGCACACCGGGCCACACACGATCCGCCAACCGCCGCACGCGCAACTGATCCTCCGCCAGGCGCGCGCCCGCCATTCCGATGCCGATGGCGGCCGGCGGCGAGGAATGAGGCTGCGCGGCCCGCACTTCGAGCAGTCGATCCAGCAACTGGCCGTCGGTCAGCAGGAGGAGATTGGCGGGGCCGAACTCGCGAAGCACCGGGCCGGTCTGGCCCGGGGCAGCATAAGCCACCGTGGTCCGAGTGCCGCCGCACTCGAGACCGAGGTGCCAGATGGCGGGGGCCTTTGGCGGGTTCTTCGTTTTCATTGGCGGAGATCATTTGGGGCCCGGGCGGTTTTGCAAGGAAGGAACGACAGAAAGGAACGACGGGAGGCAGGGTTCCGCGCTTGGATGGAGGGCCGGGATGCGATATGGATGGGGCGTGACCGAGACCGAACATGAAATCCTGGATTCGCTGCTCGAACTGGAGCGATCTGTCGCGGCGCTGAAGACCGCCCAGCCGAAGCCCGATCTGCAAGCGTTGTTCGCGCGCCTGGAGGAACTGACCGCGCGGCTTCCGCGGGGGACCGCTCCGGAACTGCTGCATTACCTCCACAAGAAGAGCTACGAAAAGGCCCGGTTGTTTCTGCAGGGGCGAGAGGCGGAAAACCAGGCGGGCAACTGCCGCCATTAAGGCCGATCCCTGATGATCGACGACACCATCGCGGCGATTGCCACGCCGTTGGGAGAAGGCGGTCTGGCCGTGATCCGCCTGTCCGGTGCCCACGCGCTGGCCGTGGCGGACGCGGTGTTTCAACCGCTCGGAAATCATTCCGTCAAACCGTCCACCGCCGCCTCGCACACGATTCAGTATGGCCGGATCACCCGGGATGGGCGGACCATCGACGAGGTGCTGGTCTCCGTGATGCGCGCGCCGCGGACATTCACGCGCGAAGACGTGGTGGAGATCACCAGTCATGGCGGGATCCTCCCTGCAAAACTAGTGCTGGATGCCGTTCTCGGCCACGGCGCGCGACTGGCCACGCCGGGCGAGTTCACCCGGCGCGCCTTCTTGAACGGCCGGATCGATCTCGCGCAGGCGGAAGCGGTGGCGGACTTGATTCACTCGCGGACGGGGCTTGCGCTCTCGGCCGCCACTGAACAGCTCGCCGGAAAACTTTCGAAACGCGTCAATGAACTCCGTGACGAGCTGATCGCCACACTGGCCCACGTCGAGGCGCACATCGACTTTCCCGATGAGGACATCGCTCCGGAGACGAGGGAACAGCTTGGCAGCCGTCTTGAACGCGGCCTCGTATTCATGGATGGATTGCTGAGAACGGCATCCGAGGGCCGCGTGCTGCGACGGGGTGTCCGGGCCGCCATCGTGGGACGGCCGAACGCGGGGAAGTCGAGCCTCCTGAACATTCTGCTGGACGCGGATCGCGCGATCGTCTCACCGATCCCCGGCACCACGCGGGACACGATCGAGGAAACGGCAAACCTCCGCGGCATTCCGGTGGTGTTCATCGACACGGCGGGATTGCGGGAGACAGGCGATAGTGTCGAGGTGGAGGGTGTCCGCCGGAGCCGCGAAACCCTCGACCGCGCGGAACTGATTCTTCATGTCATCGATGCCTCGGAGCCGCTCCATGACACGGACGCCACCTGCCTCGGATGGGGCGGGGATGGGAAGCGGGTGATTGTCCGGAACAAATCGGACCTTCCCTCGCGGCTGGAGATTCCGGCGGACACGAATGTGCCGGTGGTGTCGATCAGTTGCGCGGATGGCCGGGGGATCGATGGGCTGAAGGACACCATCAAGGAGCTCTTTTGGAGCGGGCAGGCGGGCGGGGAGATGCTGGAAGTGATGATCAATTCGCGGCATCAGGAGGCGCTCGAGCGCGCGCGCAAAGCGACTGCGCACACGCTGGAGGCCTTGCGGGCGGATCGAACGCTGGAACTGGTGGCCATGGACCTCCGGATCGCCGTCAATGCGGTCGGGGAGATTGTGGGGAGGACTTCGACCGAGGACCTGCTGGACTCGATATTCAGCCAGTTCTGCCTGGGCAAGTGACGGGGAGGAATTCCGGGAAACGGGTCGGAGTTGTCAATACTTGGGACTGACCCCTTTGGGCAGCGCGCCGAGTTCGTGCCAGAGGTGGGAGGCCATGCGGGCGCCCCGGAAGAAGCAGTTCAGTTCGAACTTTTCGTTGGGGGAATGCGCGTTGTCGTCGGGCAGCGCCAGGCCGAGGAGCAGGGTGTCGGCGCCGAGGATATTTCTGAACTGGGTGACAATGGGAATGGAGCCGCCTTCGCGGAGCAGCACGGGTTCGTGATGGAAGGCGGCCTTGAGCGCGCGCAACGCGGCCTGGGCGGGTTCGCTGGACGGGGACACCAGATAGGGTTCGCCGCCGTGGCCGGTTTTGACTTCGAGGCGAACGGTGGGAGGGCAGATCGCCTTGAGATGGCGTTGGAACAGGCGGGTCACGGTCTTTGGGGTCTGGTCCGGCACCAACCGCATGGTGATCTTGGCGCGCGCCCAGGCGGGAATGATTGTCTTGCTGCCTTCCCCCTGATAGCCGCTTGTCAGTCCATTGATCTCGAGCGTGGGACGCGCGCCGCGCTGTTCGATGGGTGTGTATCCCGCTTCGCCAAACAGCCGGGGCACACCCAGGAAGCGGGCGTAGGATTTCGGTTTGAATGGCAGCCGCGCCATCTGCCGTCGCTCGAACGCGGACAGCTTGCGGACGTCGTCGTAAAAACCCGGAATGGTGACGCGGCCCCTTTTGTCCCGGAGGCGTGCGAGCAACTGGCTGAGCACCATCGCGGGGTTGTCCACGGAACCGCCATAGATGCCCGAATGCAGATCGCGCGACGGGCCGTGAACGGTGATTTCAAAGGCGGCGATCCCGCGCAACCCGTAGGTCAGTGCCGGAAGATCCGGCCCCGGCATTCCGGTGTCCGAGATGACCACGCCGTCACAGAGGAATTCCTTGCGCCGGCTTCGCAGAAAGTCAGGCAGACTCACGCTGCCGACCTCCTCCTCGCCTTCGATGACGAAGGTCAGATCGCAGGGCAGTTCGGTGCCGGTTTTCAGGAAGGCTTCGGCGGCCTTGAGATGCGCGAAGTTCTGGCCCTTGTTGTCGCAGGCCCCGCGGCCATACAGGCGGCCGTCGATCACGCGCGGTTCAAAGGGCGGTGTGTTCCAGAGTTCGAACGGTTCGGGCGGCTGGACGTCGTAGTGGCCGTAAACCAGGTAGTGCGGTTTCCTGGATCCGGGGGCGCGCGGTGTGCGGGCGACGAGGACTGGATTGCCGGGCGTGTCGTGGAGCCGGGCGTCGAGGCCGATGGCCCGGCAGTGATGCTCGAGCCATGCGGCGCAGGCCTTGAGATCGTCGCGATGATCCGCCTGGGCGGACACGCTGGGGAAACGGATGTATTCGCAGAGTTCTTCGACGAAGCGATCCCGGTGGAGATCGAGGTAGTCAAGGACGGCTTGCATGAGAGGCGGCATTGAAGCGGATGCGCCGTTTGATGGAAAGGGAAACCTCGAAGAGGGCAGGTAACGGACGAAGACGGCTCCCGGTTCGGAGTTCAGCGTTCGACGGCCGGTTTTGAATTACAGGTTATGATTTTTGATGTTGCCCCCCGTTCATGCTTTGTCCCCCTCCTTCCTCATGCCGGCGATGCCACACTAGT
>DATKEE010000173.1:0-8299 GCA_035544555.1 Candidatus Methylomirabilota bacterium | reverse complement strand
CGCGAACCGTCCCCGTTCCCGATAACCCGCGGGAGACGGCTCCACCAGGCCCACCTCTCCGTTCTCGGCATGAAGATGAAGCCGCCCGCCGGCATACAACATGGACGCCGCGCCCAAGGCGCGTTCCTCCCATATCACTTTGCCGGTTCTGAACTCCACACACAGCAGCGCCTGCGCGGTCGTTCCATAAAGATGCCCGCCCACTTTGACCGCGCCACCGATCGCGGTGGGCAGCTTGGATTCAAAATACAATTCCTCGACCGAAACACGTCCGTCGTTGGCTTTGAGTTGGAGGGCGCCGCCTCCGGTGCCCGCCGAAGCCCAATAGACAACGTTTTCGTCAGCGATAGGAGTGGGGATGTTCGCGCCGTAGCGGCTGACCGCCCGATCATGATGCCACAGCAGCCTGCCCGATGCGGCGTCAATGCCCACGAGGCCCTTCTCGATGAGTTGCACGTATTGCCGGACGCCATCCGTCTCGACGACAATTGCCGACGCGAAGCCCGCCGCGCTGCCGCCGGGGAATCCGAGTTTCCAAATCACCTCCCCGGTTGTTTTGTTCAAAGCCACCATCGTCGCCTCGCCTCCGCCGGGGGTGCAAATCAGCGTGTCCCCGTCGATGAGCGGAGATTCCGAATAGGCCCATGCGCCGGGAACGCCGCCGAAGTCGGTTCGCAGGTTCTTTCGCCACCGGATGGTTCCGTCGTCCCTTGCCACGCACGCCAGGTCGCCATCCGACCCCAGCACGTAAAGCAGATCGCCAACCACGGTCGGGGTGGAACGCGCGCCGGGGAAACTGGGTTCCTGCTTCGGGTTTCCGACGCTTCCCAGCCGCGTGCTCCAGACCCGCCGCCCGTCAGTGACGTTCCGCGCCTGGACGGATTCGGCATCCACGCCTTCACTGCTCAACAGGTAAATGTGATCGCCGACCGCCGACGGCGTGGAATAGCCCGATCCGATGCCGGTGACTTTCCAGAGCAACTTCGGCCCCTGGGACGGCCATTCCTGGAGGAGGCCGGTTTCGTGGGAAACTCCGTTTCGTTCCGGGCCGCGCCATTGCGGCCAGTCGTCGGCAAAGAGCGACGCGTTTGAGGTTGTGAGGATGAGAAAGCCGGCCAGGGAAATCGAGGTGGAATGGTTCATAACGGGTGATGGTTGGACCGGGGGATTGTTGCCTTTTGTGACGCCGGGTCAACTCTTTCCATTTTACGGGAGCTGAACCGCCCAGGCTGCTTTGATGCGTTTTTCCTCCCTTTAACCGGTCCGTCACAAGAACGGAATGGTCCTCATCCAGAGTCACACCCGTGATTGCGCAACCGGCATGTGTCCGGCGCCGGCAATCGAAAACCACGATGCCGGCATATGGCGCAATAGCGGGTCGAAGTGAACCTCAGAAAAACAGGAAGGAGAAACTTGTCATGTCATTTCAAGATGAAATCGCCGCCCAGGCCATGCGGGGTCTGAACGACAGTCCGAACGATACATTGGAAGCGGTTCTGAAACGTCGCTACAGCCGACGGGAGATGCTGAAGAAGGGAATGCTCGCCGCACCGGCGATGGTCCTCGGCAGTTCGCTGATCGAGGGGCGTGCAAAGGCGGCTGTTCCGGCACCCCTGTCCGGCAACCGTGATTGCGGGCTGGGCTTCACGCCAATCTCGCTGACCAAACAGGATGACGTGGTTCTGCCGTCCGGTTACGCGTACCAGGTGCTGTTGCGTTGGGGCGATCCGGTGTTGCCCGGCGCCATGGAGCATGATTTTGCCGGCCAAACCCGCGAGCGGCAGGAAGGCCAGTTCGGTTACAATTGCGATTTCAACGGCTATTTTCCGCTCCCGCACCACGGAGCGCAGAACAGCAACAAAGGCTTGCTGGCCGTCAACCACGAGTACACCGATCCCCTGCTCATGTTTCCCGGGTATGTAACCGGCGATCCCACGCCGGAGCAGGTGGACGTCGAAATCGCCGCGCACGGGATGAGTTTCGTGGAGATCCAACGCCGCGGCGTCAGCGGTTGGACGCCGGTTCGCGGGTCCAGGTTCAATCGCCGGATCACCGGGGAAACCCCCATTCAAATCAGCGGACCCGCGGCCGGTCATGCCTGGTTGCAGACCTCCGAGGATCCGGGCGGCAGCCGGGTTCGGGGCACGTTCAACAATTGCGCCGGCGGCAAGACCCCATGGGGCACGGTCCTGACTTGCGAGGAGAACTTCAATCAATACTTCGCCAACCGGAACAGTCTGGAGGATACCGATCCCCGCAAGGCGGCCCATGCCCGTTATGGGTTGCCTGGCGGGGCCAGTTCCCGCCGTTGGGAGAACCACCATGCGCGATTCAATATCGCCCTCGAACCCAACGAACCGTTCCGCCACGGCTGGGTTGTGGAAATCGATCCCTACAATCCATCCGATATCCCGCGCAAGCGCACGGCGCTGGGCCGGTTCAAACACGAGGGTGCCACCTGCGTGATCGCCCCGACAGGCCAGGTGGTGGTTTATTCAGGAGACGACGAGCGGTTCGATTACATCTACAAGTTCGTCACCGCCGGCCGTTTCAATCCCCGCAACCGGGCGGCCAACCTGAATCTGCTGGACCACGGAACCCTCTACGCGGCGCGTTTCCACGACGATGGCACCGGTGAATGGCTTCCTCTCCTCTATGGAAATGGCCCGCTGACGCCGGAGAACGGGTTTCATAATCAGGGCGACGTGGTGATCAACGCGCGGCGGGCGGCCGACCTCCTGGGCGCCACCAAAATGGACCGGCCCGAGGATATCGAGGCCAACCCGGTCACCGGCAAGGTGTACTCCCTCCTGACCAACAACACGAACCGCGGTGTGGGCGGCAACCCCGGGACGGACCCCGCCAATCCCCGTTCGCCAAACCGCTACGGCCATGTCATCGAACAAACCGAAGCCGGCGGCGACCACAGTGCCACGGTCTTCAACTGGGAAATCTTCATTCTCTGCGGTGATCCGGCCGAACCGGGCCACGACACTTACTTCGCCGGTTTCGACCAAAGTCTTGTCAGTCCCATTTCGGCGCCTGACAACCTGGTGTTTGACTGCGCCGGCAACTGCTGGATTGCCACCGACGGACTTCAGAACGGACTGGCGGGGAATGACGGCGTCTTCGCGGTACCCACCGAAGGGCCGGAGCGCGGCTATCTCCGTCAGTTCATGAGCTGCCCGTTGGAGGCCGAGATATGCGGACCGGAATTCACTCCGGACTTCTCCACCCTTTTCGTGGGCATCCAGCATCCGGGCGAAGGCAGCGCCTCAACACGGCCGGACGATCTGCTGAGCACGTGGCCGGATGGCGGCATTCCGAAACCCAGTGTCATCGCCATTACCAAAATATCTCCCGGTGCCCGTACCATCGGCAGTTGAGCGACCGCCATCCTTCTTGAATCCACACACGGGCGGGGTCATTGCCCCGCCCGTGTGTTTTCCGGACGCGCGGCACGCCGCCGGACGGGTTGCGCGTCACGATTCATTGACGACTATGTGACGCCCGCAACATTCCTGTGACAGAGCGGCTTTCCAATTGCCAGCGCCAGGCGGTCTGCATCAAGTTGCGTGGGATCGTCGCACGCCGTGTGTCCTGCGGACAAGCGGACAGCGGTCATCATGAACTATCGCGCCATCTGGATTTCGGACGTTCATCTGGGCACCAAGCACGCTCAGGCCGAACGGTTGCTCGCATTCCTCCGCGACAATGAGTGCCGCCACCTCTACATCGTCGGTGATCTCATCGACGGGTGGGAACTCGCGCGCCGATGGTACTGGGCCGACGACCACAATCTTCTCATCCAGAAACTCCTTCGAAAGAATCGCAAGCAGACACGCATCACCTACATCACGGGCAATCACGACGAGTTTCTGGAACACTTCCTGGGCCTTGGTTTCGGCAGCATCCGGCTCGTCCGGCAGGCCGTGCATCTCACGGCCAAGGGACGGCGCTATCTCGTCATTCATGGACATCAATTTGATGGTCTGGTGCATTTCAACCGTCTGCTGGAACGGGTGGGTTCCGTGCTCTACCAGTACCTGCTTGACGCAAACCTCATCCTGAACAAGGCGCGGAGGCGGCTCGGCTTCGGTTACTGGTCGATGGCGGGGTATCTCAAGGCGAAGACCAAATCCTCGGTGAAGTTCATGACGCGCTACGAGCAGTCGATGGTGCGAATGGCTCGACAGCACCGCGTTCAGGGAGTCATCTGCGGGCACATCCACCGGCCCGAGTCCAAAAGCATGGATGGAATCGAATACCTCAACTGCGGTGACTGGGTGGAAAATTGCACCGCCCTGGTGGAGGACCAGGAGGGAAACATACATCTCGTCAAACCTTATGAAGGTACTCTTCACGGTCCAGGGCGAGGGCCGCGGCCATCTCACCCAGGCACTCGCCGTCTGGGACATCTTGAACCGGCATCGACACCAGCTTGTGGCGGTGTTGGCGGGTGTTCATGGCGATCGGAGCCTGCCGGATTACTTTGAACACGGACTCCCGGTGCCCGTCGAGAGCGTCCCCACCCTGGGGTTTGCGCTCAAGGCGGGACGTGGCGTGGACGTGTTCTCCACGCTGCGCGGGGTGATGCGAAACCTGGGCGCCTACCGCGCGAGTCTTGACGCCATTGATGCCGCCATCCGGCGCGAACAGCCGGATCTCATCATCAATTTTCTCGAACCGCTGATGGGGCTTTACAGCCTGTTGAACCGGCATCGTATTCCGGTAATCACCGTGGGACACCAATTCATGATGGAACATCCCGCCTTTCCGCGAACCCGGCGCCACTGGATGCAGCAATTCGGCATGAGGCGGTTCGTCCGGCTTGCCGCGGCGGGAAGCACGCGGCTGGCCCTGTCGTTTTATGAAGCGGCCGATCTGCCGCACAGGAAACTGTTTGTCTGTCCGCCTCTGTTGCGACCGGAACTGTTCAGGCTCGCGCCGGGAGCCGACGGCCGGTTTGTCCTCTGCTACGTGCTGAATCATGGTTATGCCGCGGACGTTCACCGCTGGCACGTTGAACATCCCGAAGTGGAACTCCACTGCTTTTACGACCGTCCCGGCGCGCCCCCAATCGAACAGGTCGATCCGACGCTGACCTTTCACGCGATCAACGGCACGAAGTTCCTCGAAATGATGGCCCGCTGCCGGGCGGTCGTCTGCATGGCGGGCGTGGAATCCATCAGCGAGGCGGGCTGGCTGGGCAAGCCGTTGTTGATGGTGCCGGTGGAAAACCACGTCGAACAGTTTCTCAACACGCTCGATGCCGGTCCCGGCCACGGCAGACTCGGCATTGCCGACACATGGTTCAATATCTCGCGGTTGCTTGACAATTATCCCCTCCAGCCGAACACCGCCTTCCGCAACTGGGTGTCCAAGGCGGAGACAACGCTCATGCGGGTGATAAAGCGCGTCACAACGGCTGGCGACCCGGCCAAGGGATCCGTGCCGGCTGATTCGATATGCGGGCCATTTCCGGCGGGTTTCGATGAGGTGCCTGGCTCGCGGGCTTCGCGTTGTCGGGGTCAACGGACGGCCAGGGAGGCGATGGCCTCCTCGTCCTTCACAAAGAGCCGGTTTCCGGACACGACAGGGTAGGCGTGCGTCGAAAGCGGGTGCGATTCGGAATACCAATCTATGTTACAATTGTAACAAAGATCGGTATTCCGCCTTCAGACAGGCTCTCGGCGGGATTCCTGGAGTCGCTTTTCCCCGGGTTGTCTGCTAGCGTCCCCCGCGTGAAATCCCGAGTCGTTCCCGTGGTGTGGCTGTTCGTTGTCCTTGGAGTGCTTCCATTGGCCGCCCGGTCGGAGGTGCGCATCACCGAGTTCATGGCCTCCAATTCAAATACGCTGGCCGATGAGGACGGGGATTTCGAGGACTGGATCGAGTTGCACAACAGCGGACCCGAGGCGGTGAATCTCGAGGGATGGTTCCTGACCGACGACGCCGGGGATCCAATGCAATGGCCGTTTCCGGCGATCAGCCTGGCGCCGGATGAATACCGGGTGGTATTCGCTTCGGGCAAGGACCGCCGCACTCCCGGAGAACCGCTTCACACCAATTTCAGAATCTCAATCGACGGCGAGTATCTCGCTCTGCTGGATCCGGAACTGAACGTGCATTCCGGATTTGTCCCGCGGTTTCCAGCCCAGGTGCGGGACGTTTCCTTCGGCATCGGGACCTTGAAGGAGACACAGAGTCTGGTGGCGGCCGGTTCCCCGGCTCGCGTCTTGATTCCGCGGGATGGATCGTTGGGCCTGGATTGGATCCAGCCGGATTTCGACGGCGTGGGTTGGTCCACGTGCACCGCCGCCATCGGCTACGAGAATGCCCCTGCGGATTACGCCGGACTGATCCTCACGGACCTCTCCCGGTACATGTCCGGCGTCAACGGCTCCTGCTATCTCCGCGTCCCCTTCGTCATCGAAAGCCTTTCGGAATTGAGCAACTTTCGGCTGCGGGTGCGGCATGACGATGGGTTTGTGGGGTGGTTGAACGGAGAGGAGATCGGGAGGCGAAACGCGCCGGACGTCCTGGCCTGGAACTCGTTTGCCCTGGCGGACCATCCCGACGCCGAGGCGGTGGAGCCGGAGGTGTTCCCGCTCACCCCGTTTCTGGATCGTTTGGTGGCCGGCACCAACTGGCTCGCTTTCCAGGGACTGAACGTCTCGCTGTCGAGCAGCGACTTCCTGTTGACGGTGGAGCTCGAGGCCGACCGGGTCGTCGAGGAGAGGTCCGGCTGGCGGTATTTTCAGACCCCGACCCCAGGGGAGCCGAATGCCGGGGGTGATATTTCGGTCGGCCCCATTCTCCATTCCGCGGCGCACCAACCGAACGTTCCGGCCGCGTCGGATCCGCTCCAGGTCACGGTGGAGGTCGCGGCGGGTCTGGCGCCGGTCGAGTCGGTCAGCCTGCATTACCGGGTGATGTTTGGGGCGGAAATCACGGTGACCATGTTCGATGACGGTGCTCACGGGGATGGGGCGGCCGGAGACGGTGTCCATGGCGCGATGATACCCGGCGGGGCCGGCGCATCCGGACAGATGATTCGCTACCGCATCACCGCCACCGACGTGGCGGGGGATTCGTCGCGCCTGCCGCTGTTCCATGATCCGCTGGATTCCGGGGAATACTTCGGCACCGTGGTCCATAATCCGCAGATACAATCCGAACTCCCGGTGGTTCATCTTTTCGTGTCGAATGTGGGAGCCGGCGAAACGCGCGCCGGCACCCGGGCCTCCCTGTTTTATCTCGATGAACTCTATGACAACATCGAGATCACCCTCCGCGGTCAGAGCACGTCCGGCTTTCCCAAAAAGGGGCACAACCTGGATTTCAATCGCGATCACAGGTTCCGTCCGAGCCCGGACGCCGGCCGTGTGAAGGACATCAAACTTCTGACCAACTGGGCCGACAAATCACGCGTCCGCAATACGCTCGCCTACGAGGTCATCGAGTGGGCGGGGTCGGTCGGTCACTTCGGTTTTCCCGTCCGGGTCCAGCGGAACGGCGCGTTTCACGCCATTCTCGATCTGCTTGAGGACGGCGACGACCGCTGGCTGGAGCGCGTGGGCCGCGATCCCGAGGGCGCGCTTTACAAGATGTACAACGCGCTGAACGGCGCCGGGGGTAACGAGAAGAAAACGCGCCGGGACGAGGATTTCTCGGACCTTCAGACACTGGTCAACGAACTCTCGACCTCGCGTCCCCTGGCGGATCGCGTCCGTTACGCCTGGGACAACCTGGACCTGCCGCAGACGATCAGTTACTTCGCCGCCCTCGCCCTCATCAGCAGTCAGGACCATGGCCACAAGAATTATTACGTGTATCGTGACACCCGCGGCAGCGGCGAATGGACGATTCTTCCCTGGGACGTCGATCTCTCCTTCGGCCGCAACTGGACGCACGAATTCAGCTATCTTCATGACGCGCTCTATCAGGACAATCGACTGGATTTCTATAATGCCCCCCAGCAGAACAAACCCGCCAACCGCCTCTACGAACTGATCTTCGACCACCCGGAATTTCGCGCCATGTACTTGAGGCGCTTCCGCACACTGATGGACACGATTCTGCAACCGCCCGGAACGGCTGAGGAGGAGTTGCTCATCGAGGCCCGCATTCGCGAATGGGTCGAGTTGCTCGATCCACCCGGTATCAGCCCCTCCGACACGGATCTCGACTATTCGCGCTGGGGTTCCTGGGGTAATCAAAACTCCACCCGCGCCGAGGCCCAGCGCATCATTGACATTCACCTTCCAGGCCGCCGCGCGTTCCTGTTCGAGAATCC
>DATKEE010000172.1:0-7515 GCA_035544555.1 Candidatus Methylomirabilota bacterium | reverse complement strand
CAAACCCCGGATACCCCCGTCCCGAATCAACAGGTTGGAACCACGTCCCAGCATCACGAAGGGGATCCCGCGCTCCGAACAAAAGCGCAGCGCCCCCGCCAGATCCGCCTCCGATGCAGGCTCCAGGTACAGGTCGGCGTTTCCTCCGACACGCAGGGTCGTCCGCCGCGCCAGCGGCTCATTGATCCGGAGCACGGCCTCCCGGGACAGCCGGGCGGACAACGTTCCCTCCAGTTCCTCCAATGGGCTCTTCACTTCTTCCTTCAACCATCCGGCCAGCCGATGGGCCGACTCGGTGATGTCACCCGCTCCCATGAACACCACGGTATCGCCCGGATGCATGGCCTCGCGAAGCCGCTGCGGCAAGGCGCTCACGTCGCGCACGTACTCCACCGCCTGACCCGACCCGCGAACAGCCTCCGCCAGCACCGATCCGGTCGCGTCCGCCGTCACCTCCTCGCTCGCGGCGTACACCTCCGTGATCCACAGCCGGTCGGCCTGCCGGAAACAACCCGCAAACTTCGGCAGCAGATGCCGGGTGCGGCTGAAACGGTGCGGCTGAAATGCCACCAGCAGCCGGCGGAGTCGATGCCCGCGCAACGCCATCAGCGTCGCCTCGATCTCCGTGGGATGATGCCCGTAATCGTCATAGACCCGGTGGCGGTCATCGGCGAACAACTCCTGCTGCCGCCGGGCCGCGCCCCGGAACTCCGCGATGGCCCGCGCGATGGCCTGCACCGGATAACCCGAACGATGCAACAGCGCGATGACCGCGGCCGCGTTCGAAACATTCTTCTCCCCGATCAACGCAATTCGGAACTCGCCGAGCAACTCCCCGCCAAGCCGCAGACGAAAACTGGATCCCGCTCCCGATCCATCCCCTCCATGGCCGGGTTCGATGCGATACGTGGCCAGCGGATGGTAGCCATAGGACACCGCCGAGGGTCGCCGCGAGTACAATTCCGCCAGCCGCCCGTCATCCGCGCAAAACACCAGCCCTTCCGACGTGCGATTGCCGAAACGTTCGAATTCACCGCAGATGGAATCCAGATTCGCGTAGTAATCCAGATGCTCGGCATCGACGTTCAACACGATGGCGTGAGCGGGTGAAAATTCGCAGAGTGTGCCGTCGCTCTCGTCCGCCTCCACCACGAACCAGCCGGGTTTCTCGTCGTCGGGGGCTATGAATCGCGCATGGACGGGAAGCTGGGGAACCCGGGCGCCAATCGCATAACCGGGGTTGGCGCCCAGTCGTTCGAGCGCGAACGCGAGCAGCGCGGAGGTGGTCGTTTTGCCGTGCATGCCCGCCACGCAAATGCCGCGTTTCCGGCGCATGAGGGCGGCCAGCAACACGGCCCGCTTCACGATGGGGACATGGGTCCGCTCCGCCGCCTCCAGTTCTGGATTGTGGGTCCGGATGGCCGAGGAATAGACCACCAGCACCGGATGCGCCGCCGTGAGGTGTTCCCCGTCATGCCCCTGATGAATCCGCGCGCCCCGGGCCTCCAGATCCCGCACCTCATCATTGCGCGCGACATCGGAGCCGCTCACCCGGAATCCGAGATCCAGCAGCAAATGCCCCAGTCCGCTCATGCCGCAACCCCCGGCGCCGACGAGATGCACGGCCGAGCCGGCCGGCGCCGCGGCCAGCAGCGCGTCCACCTGTTCGGGATTGTAGTGAAGCTCAGGCACGGGATTGTTCAAACCGGCAACCTTGAGGTCAGAAAGCAGGTCGCGGCAACCAGCGGACTGGCGCGCTCCGCCCGCTTCCGCGCGCGGACGCCATCCACGTCGAGCGCCTCCAGGATTCTGCCCGCGATGGCCTCCGCGGCTCCCGGAGTGTGCCAGGCGCCAAGGGAGGTTCCCATCCGGACCCGCGACTCTTCGTCCGCGAGCAGAGTCAGGATTTGATCCGGCAATCCGCCGGCCTCGAGTTCCCGCTGGCGCAGGACGATTGCCCCGCCGGACCCCGCCACGCCCATCGCGTTCCGTTCCTGATGATCGTCCGCCGCGAATGGATCGGGAACCAGTATCGCCGGCACCCTCATGGCCGCCAGCTCGGCGAGACTCGAAGCGCCGGCCCGGCTCAACGCCAGTGTGGCGGCGCCCAAAGCCAGCTCCATCTCGGTCAAAAACGGCTTTACGAGCGCCCGAAGTCCAAGCGCCTGGTAGGTCGCCTGAATCGACTCCTGCCGGTGGGCACCGGTCAGATGGATGTATTGAAGCCCGGGCGCCCGGCGGCTCAGTTCGGGAAGACCGCGCATCACCGCCTCGTTGATCGCCTGCGCTCCCTGGCTGCCTCCCATGATCAACAGCACCGGACCTCGCGCGTCCAGACCCAGCGCCATGCGGCAGGCGGACGCATCCCGCGGTTCAAACTCCCGACGCACCGGCATTCCAGTCACCCGCACGGGTCGGGGGCGCAATCGATGCGCCGCTTCCGGAAAATAGACGAATGACTCCTCCACGCCGCGGGCCAGCCAGCGGTTGGCCCGGCCGGGAACGGCATTCGACTCATGCAGGAACGTCCGGGCTCCCAATCTTCGCCCTCCCAGCATCGGCGGCGCGCTGGTGAATCCACCCATGCCCAGTACCGCGCGTGGAACGTTCCGTCGAAACGCCGCCATCGCCGTTCGATAGGATCGGAAAAAGCCCTTGATGAAACGCGCCCATCCCATGGGACCGCCGCTCAACCCGACAGCCGGGACCACCAGCGTCTCCATGTCCCCCATTGAACGCACCGCCTGCTGGTCGATTTCCTTGGGGGACACAATCAGGCAGACCTGGCAGTCTCGTTGCACCAATTCGCGCCCCACCGCCATTCCCGGGAAGAGATGCCCCCCGGTTCCACCACAAGCAATGGCGATCCGGATTTGGGGACGGGGAGCACTCATGCTCAGGTGGCCGGAGACGGTATTTCCCTGGCCGAAAGCTCCCGGGCATGGTGGGTTTCGCCGTTTCGGCGGGCAATGCTGATCAGCAACCCCACGCAGACCATCGACATCAGGAGGTTGGATCCGCCGTAACTGATGAACGGAAGGGGCAATCCCTTGTTTGGCAGCACGCTCGTGTTGACCGCCATGTTGATGAAAGCCTGCAGCCCAATGAGGAAAGTAATCCCGGTCGCCAGGAGAAAGCCAAACATGTCCCGGGTGCGCGCGGCTATGGTCAGTCCGCAGAACACCAGCATCATGAATCCCACCGCCACGCCGAATGTTCCAATCAACCCGAGTTCCTCTCCGATGATGGAAAAAATGAAATCGGTGTGGTGCTCCGGCACGAAGCCGAGCTTCTGTCTTCCATTGCCGAGCCCGAGGCCGGTCACGCCCCCCGCCCCCAGCGCCACCATTGCCTGGTCCGCCTGATAGCCGGTGCCCATGCGGAACTGCTCGGGATTCAACCACGCCAGGATGCGGTTCAGCCGGAGTGGATTCTGCAGGATCGCCACCACCACCACCACAGTTCCCAGCGTCACAGGAGGAAGAAAATGCCTCCACCTCACTCCACCGGTCAAAAGAACCACCCCGCAGACAGCGGCCAGCAGGAGGGTCGTTCCGTAGTCGGGTTCCACAAAGATCAAACCCAGGAAGACAACAATGAGGATCCCCGGCACAACCAGGCCGCGCGTGAACAGGTGCGTCTGTCGTTGATGCCGTTCCATGTAATGGGCCAGAGCGACGATGAGCGCGAGTTTCGCCAGTTCGGAAGCCTGGAAACTGGCGAAGCCGAGATCAATCCATCGGGAGGCGCCTCCGCGCAACTCCCGGAACGGAGGGACCAGCACGGCAATCAACAGTCCCAATGCAACCAGGACCAGCAGCCAACTGACCTTCTTCAGCCACCGATAGTCGATGGCGGCGGCCAGGGCGCATCCTCCCAGGGCGATGGCGCACCACACGAGCTGCATCAGGAGAAAGCGCGCGCCCGTCTGCACCATGCTCGAGCTGTACAACATCACCAGCCCCAGAGAGAGCAGCCCCCCCACGCAGAAGACCAGGATGGTTGTCGCCACTCTCATGCAGTCAACACCGCGCGCTACACCCGCAGCACCACCGGCGGCCGGCCACCAGGAGGGCCGCCGTTTGTCTCCCTAAACCCCGGGCGGTGACAGGGGCGTCTGATAACCCCTTGTGCCGCCCGAGCCTGTCCCCGAGGAGGATTGTGGCGCGGGTAATTTGAGTTTCTGACCGACCCGGATGCGGTCTGTTTCCAGGTTGTTGACCGAGCGCAGCGCCCTCACCGTGGTGTTGTGCTCGCGGGCAATCGCGGTAAGTGTGTCCCCGGATTTGACCACATAGATCCGTTCCCCGGAGTCCGGTTGCCGGCCCGGCGATGCTTCCGGTGTTCCTGAAACCAAGGCACTGGCGGTCGGCATCGGGATTTTCAGGACCTGGCCGATTTGCAGACGGCGGGCATCCGCGTCCGGATTGGCGTCCTGGATCGCCTTCACCGTGACATTGTAGCGCTTGGCCAGTTCGGAGAAGGTGTCTCCGGCCACAATGGTATGCTCGCGTGTCGCCGGCGTGCGAGGCGTGGGAGTCGTGGTCGTGCCCGGGGGCGCGGTTTCCGTGCGCTCGGGCTCAGTGATGCGCGACAGGGTTCCCGTGGTGCCCGGAAATGGAGGAATGGTCTCGTACACGCCCGTCGTGCGAACGGAGGACACATCGTTCGTCGGTTCGACCGGAAATTCCGGTTCCGGGGGTGGAAGGCCGACCTCGCTGGTGAAGGGCGGGATGTCCGCCAGGAAATCGTTGGTTTCCACCGGCTCCTGTTCCGCGGTCTTCTTTCCTTTGCAACCGAGCATCAACAGGCCGCTGAGCAACACCAGGTGAATGGCGAGTATGGTGAAAACCGCAACGCGGACGTTCGCCTTGCTCTGCAGTTCGAGCATCGAACCCTGCGGGATGAGTGGATTGGGAGTGTTCATGGGTTGGGGCGCTTTCGAGAGTTTTCAAATGAGGTGTTCAACAAGTGTTTGCGCCGGGGTTTTCCCTCAAAAAACCCCCGCGCAAGTCCGGTCGGCCAACAGGTCTGTCTGGGTGTGGCGTGCATCTTGTCAGGCGGAACTGGTTTGCCGGGAGGGTTGGCTCCGGGGGGAGCCGGAAGCAGCCTGTGCCCACGCCTTCACGGCGCGACGGAATGTCTCCCCCCGCTGCTGGTAGTTCCGAAATTGATCAAAGCTTGAACAGGCGGGGGACAGAAGCACCACATCGCCCGCCTCCGCCTTCCCCGCCGCTTCTGAAACTGCTTCTAACAACGAATCCATGAGGGTGCAAGGCGTAAACAGGCTCCACGCGGATCGCAGTTTCTCGCGCGTTTCCCCGATCAAATAAGCCCGCTTCACCCGCTGCGAAATCAGGGGTCCAAGGTCATGATAATCGAAGCCCTTGTCCTTCCCGCCGGCGATCAAATGCACATTCGGTTCTCCTCCCGCCGGCAGCGGCATCGCCTGCAACGCCTTGCTCACCGCGTCCGGATTCGTCGCCTTGGAATCGTTCACAAACCGGATTCCGTTGATCTCCGCGATCAATTCGCAGCGATGCGCCGCGGGGGGATACGACTTCAGCGCCTCCACCATTTGTTCAAGCGGCAGGCGCAAGACCCGGCCCACGGCCAGGGCCGCCATCAGGTTCTCCGCATTATGCGGCCCCTGCAGCCGCGAGCGCGCCATGTCAAACAACGGGCCGGACCAGTCCGGCAGCCGGCTGATCAGGAGACCCCGGTCGTAAAAGAGATCCGCCCGCCGGTTGACCGCGCTGAACGTGATCGTCTTGGCTGGAATCCGGATCCCCAGTGAATGCATCTGTGCCAGCGCCTCGCTCTGCACGATGGCCCAGTCAAAGACCTGCTGGTTCATGAACAACCGCGCCTTGGCGCGGACGTAATCTGCCATCCCCGAATAACGATCCAGATGATCCGGCGTGAGATTCAACAGGACGGCGATGATCGGCCGGAAAAACCGGGTGCTTTCCAACTGAAAGGAACTGACTTCCAGCGTCAGGAGATCCAGCTCGCGCGTCCGGTCCACCACCGACGTCAAGGGAACGCCGATGTTGCCCGCCGCCAGTGTGGGGCGGTGGCAGTGACTTAGAATCCTTTCCACGAGTTCCGTGGTGGTGGTCTTGCCGTTGGTTCCGGTAATCGCGATGTTCAGACACAGCGACTGTTGATAGCCCAATTCCAGTTCCCCAATCAGCGGAATGCCACGGGCGGTAATCGCCTTCACCATTTCAGACTGCAAAGGAACCCCGGGACTGACCACCGCCAGATCGAATGCCTGGCCGGGCGCGGCCTTGCAGCCAAGCTCCACGATTGCTCCAAGCGCCAGCAATTGCTCCGCTTCGTGCCGCAACTCCGCGTCATCCTGGACGTCCACCGCGGTCACCCGCGCACCCCGGTCCCGCAGCAGCCGGCAGGCGGACCTGCCGCTGCTCCCCATTCCAATCACCAGAACGTTTTTGTTGGCCAGTTCGTACACTTTTAATCTTCTTTCTTCAGCGAATCTTCAGTGTGCTGAGGGCAATCACGGCGCACAGCACGCCCAGAATATAAAACCGCGTCACCACTTGCGACTCATACCATCCCTTCCGCTCGAAGTGATGGTGCAAAGGCGCCATTAAAAACAGTCTTCGTCCCGTTCCGTAGCGCTTGCGGGTGTATTTGAACCAGGTGGTCTGCAAGAGCACCGAAATCGCCTCGATCACAAACACACCGCCCGCAATCACCAGCACCAGCGGTTGATGAATCAGCACCGCGATGATGCCCAGCACCCCGCCCAGGGCCAGTGAACCCGTGTCGCCCATGAACACCTGCGCCGGGTGGCAGTTGAACCAAAGGAACCCCAGGCCGGCCCCGATCATCGCCGCGCAAAAAACCGTCAACTCTCCCGCGCCCGCCACATACGGAATTTGCAGATAACCCGCAAAAATCACATTTCCCGCCACGTACGTCAGCACCAGAAACACGAATGAAACGATCACCGTGCAACCAATCGCCAGACCGTCCAGCCCGTCCGTCAGGTTCACCGCATTCGAACTCCCGACGATCGTCAACGTGGTCAGGATCAACCCGATCACCAACCCCGCCGTCCCGGTCGCCACCGGATGTTTGTAGAACGGAACCATGATCTCGGTGACCAACCGGCTGGTCTCCGGCAACCGCCAAAGGTAGAGTCCGATGAACAAAGCCAGCACCGTTTGTACCCAAAGCTTTACACGGGAGTGTGTCCCCTTGCTGTTTTGCTGTACAATTTTTGCGTAGTCGTCGTAAAACCCAAGCCCGGCCAGCACCACGACCGAGAGCATCGTCAACTGGATCAACGTGTTCCATTGAGTCCACAACAACGCCGTCAGATCCAGCACCAACACGATCATCACCCCGCCCATCGTCGGAGTGCCTCTTTTGCTCAGCACCCGGGCCTTCATGTCGCCGCCCTCTTCCGCCTTGTCCTCGTAGTGCTGTCCAAATTTGAGGTTCTTCAGCCATCGAATGATCCGCGGCCCCAGCCACCAGCTC
>DATKEE010000171.1:0-5683 GCA_035544555.1 Candidatus Methylomirabilota bacterium | reverse complement strand
GGAATCACGGGACTGACCCCTTTATTTGACCCCTTTATGCAACGCTCAAAGGAACCGAACCGGTGAAGGACGTTCTTCGACGATTCGGAGTGAAGGAGAAATGAATGACAGGTCCGCGGGGTTTACCCCGCTTCAGCGTCCGTTGAACTCACCGTCCACCCGGCGGCGGCTTCCTTCACAGGCGCGAAGGCACCGGGATTCGTTTCCGTTGGATGAGTTGTTGTCGGCGAAGCCAGGCAAGAATTCCGTCCACCTTTTCCATGGCCAGATCGGCCAGGAAAAGCTGCGGAAAACCGGTCTGCCAAGCCAGGGCCTCGGCTTCGTTCAAGGCCAGTCGCACGAGATGATCCTGCTCCCGGGGCCATGCAGGCAGGCCCACAGAAACCCGGCGCCGCCCATCGCTGGGGGTTGGCGGGTTCGTCGATGCATCACGGCATTTCGCGCTTTTCATGGTCGGAGTATCGACTCGATTGCTGCGGACGTCCATGGACCAAAGGTTCCAGCCGGGCCGGGGCGGGCTTTGGGGAGAAGGAACTTTCCTTAAAATAATAGTTGACTGTTTAGTCATGTTGCGTCAGATTGCGCGCGTTGCCCGGTATTGTGTCGGGCAGACGATCTGAAGCGAAACGTTATGGGCCGTGTAAGCGACGCAAACGAACGGTTGATGAAGGCCGTTGGAGAACTCATCTGGGAGGGTTCCTACGGCTCGACGACCATCGACCAGATTTGCGAGAAGGCGGGCGTCAAGAAGGGGAGCTTTTACTACTTCTTTGATTCCAAGTCGGACCTGGCTGGGGTGGCCATCGATGCGGAATGGGAGAAGCGCCGTCCGGAATTGGATGCCGTTTTCTCCCCGACCATTCCCCCGCTCGAACGGCTGAAGAAGTATTGCGATTACGGTTATCGGCTGCAGTCCGAAATGCGCGCTAAATGCGGCTGTGTGCTGGGCTGTCCGCTGTTTTCGCTGGGGGCCGAGGTCAGCACCCAGGAGGATCGATTGCAGAGCAAGATCAACGAAATCCTGGACCAGAAACGCAGGTATCTTGAATCGGCCATCCGTGACGCCCACGCCCAGGGCTTGATCGATGCGCCGGATGCCGCGGGCAAGGCGAGGATCCTCTTCGCATATTATCAGGGGCTGATCACCGAGGCGCGCATCCGGAATAATCTCGATGTATTAAGGGAAGCCCCGAGCGGAACCTGCGATTTGCTTGGAGTCAAGGCACTCGAACCCGTTCCAGCGTGACAAACGATCCCCTTTTTTTGCACCTGAAGTTGACTAAACAGACAACTACCACTTTCGTTCCATACCCAAACCCGTTCATCCACGTTCTCTGATTCCGTAGCTCTGAAATCAAACATTGGTCACTGCCAATCTCACAATGCACTCCTCGCCGCCGCGCGTCACCGGATCGAGCGCGAATTCCCCGCCTTGCGCGCCCATCAACCGCGCGCCCTGCACCTCGCCTTGAACGAGGCCGAAGCCGTCGCCTGCCTGACCGGTTTCCCCCAGCTCGTGTTTCCCACGCTCGCCTTGGAAAAGGCGGAGTCGGTCTCCGCCTGGCACCGACGCCAGCAGGCCATCCGGCAAAGCGCCCCGGTGCTCTCCTTTGCCGAGTAATCCGAACCGTCCGTTCCCAACCGTCACCCAACCTGGATCCTCAATCTCCATGAACCCCATGAATCTCGCGCGATTGTCTCTTGCCCTCACGGCCCTCGGAACCACTCTCGTCCTCTCCACCGGCTGCGACCACAGCGCCGCCGAACAACCTCCCTCCCTGCCCACCGTGACCGTCGCGCCCGTCGCGCAACAACGAATCGTCGAGTGGGACGAATTCACCGGTCGCACGGAAGCCGTCCAGATGGTGGAGGTGCGCCCCCGTGTCTCCGGTCACATCCAGGAGGTGCGTTTCCACTCCGGACAATTGGTCCGCGAAGGCGACGTGCTCTTCGTGATCGATCCGCGCTGGCATCAGGCGGAATTCGACCTTCGCGAGGCCCAATATGAACAGGCGCGGGTGCGATTGGAAAACGCGCGGCGCGAGGCCGGCCGCATGGAGCAACTTCTCGCCAGCCGCGCCATCTCCACCGAGGAAGCCGAATCCCGCGAATCCCGCTTCCAGGAGGCCCGTGCCGCGCTCCTCGCGGCCGAGGCCGCCCGTGACACCGCAAAACTCGACCTGGACCACACCCGCGTCCGCGCGCCCATCGATGGCCGCGTGAGCCGCGAGTTGAAAACCGCCGGCAATTACGTGAGCGGTGTCGCCGGAGCCGGCACCGTGTTGACCACCCTCGTCTCGGTGGACCCCATCCATGTCTATGCGGACGTGGACGAGAACTCCCTGTTGAAATTCAATGATCTGCTCCGTTCCCAACGCGCGGACGGCCATCCCGATTCCGGCGTGCCCGTCGAACTGCAACTCGCCGACGAGACGGGATTCCCCCATCGCGGCAGGATCGAGTCCTTCGACAACCGGCTGGATCCGACCTCGGGCAGCATTCTCCTGCGCGCCGTATTTCCGAATCCGGACGGCCGGATCGTGCCCGGACTGTTCGCCCGCATTCGCGTGCCTTTGAGCGCTGAATACCCTGCCACATTGATCGAGGAACGCGCCGTCGGAACCGATCAGGACCGGAAGTTCGTTCTCACCCTGACCGAAACGAACACGGTCGAGTACCGACCCGTGGAACTGGGACCCGTCGTGGACGGCAGGCGCATCGTGCGCTCCGGCCTCGAGGCGGGCGAGCGCATCGTGGTCAATGGACTCCATCACGTGCGCCACGGCATGCCCGTGAATCCCCAAACCGAGGTCGCGAACGATTCCACCGCGAAGTCCCAGGTGCCGGCCATCGCACAACGGTAACGCGCGCTTCGGTATTCAATCCCCAATCCCGCCTGACTCCATCGTCCCTGTCCCGCCCCTGCCATGAAATTCACCCATTTCTTCATTCAGCGGCCGATCTTTGCCGGTGTGCTGTCGCTGCTCATCTTCATCGTCGGCGCCATTTCCATGTGGCGTCTGCCGATCAGCGAATACCCGGAGGTGGTGCCGCCCACGGTCGTGGTTCGCGCAGTGTATCCCGGCGCCAACCCCAAAACCATTGCCGAGACCGTCGCCTCCCCGCTTGAGCAGACGCTCAACGGCATCGAGAACAGCCTTTACATGTTCTCCCAATCCACGGCCGACGGCGTGATGACCCTGACCATCACGTTCCAGCTCGGCACCGACCTCGACATCGCGCAGGTGCAGGTCCAGAACCGCGTCTCGCAGGCCCTGCCCAAGCTGCCCGAGGAAGTCCGGCGCCTTGGCGTCACCACGCTCAAGGCGTCGCCGGATCTCACGATGGTCGTCCACCTCTTCTCGCCCGATGGACGTTACGACGACGTTTATTTGCGCAATTACGCCGTGCTGCGCGTGAAGGACGAACTGGCGCGCATCCCCGGGGTCGGTGAGATCCAGGTGTTCGGTTCCGGCGATTACTCGATGCGCATCTGGCTCAATCCGGACCAGGTGGCCGCGCGCGACATGACGGCCGGGGACGTGGTCAACGCCATCCGCGAACAAAACGTGCAGGTCGCCGCCGGCACCATCGGAACGCAGCCGGCCACCGACGACATCCCCTTCGAACTGAGCATCAACGCGAAGGGCCGCCTCGTCACCGAGGACGAGTTCGAAAACATCATTATCAAGACCGGTCCGAACGGCGAAACGGTTCTGCTCAAGGACGTGGCTAGGGTCGAACTCGGCGCCGCCGAATACTCGTTGCGCAGTCTGCTGAACAACAAGACCGCTGCCGCCATCCCCATGTTCCAGCTTCCCGGCTCCAACGCCATCGAGCTTTCGAACAACGTCCGCGAGAAAATGGCGGCATTGAAGGAGAAGTTCCCCGACGGTGTGGATTACTCGGTGGTCTATGACCCGACAGTCTTCGTGCGCGGCTCGATCAAGGCCGTCGTCAAGACGCTGCTCGAGGCCACGTTCCTGGTGGTCGTGGTTGTGGTGCTCTTCCTCCAGACATGGCGCGCGTCAATCATTCCGCTGGCGGCCGTGCCGGTGTCGTTGATCGGCACGTTCGCGGTCATGCACGCCCTGGGATTCTCGATCAACAATCTCTCCCTGTTCGGCCTGGTGCTGGCCATCGGCATCGTCGTGGACGACGCCATCGTGGTGGTGGAAAACGTCGAGCGCAACATCGCCCTCGGCCTGAAACCCCTCGATGCCACGCGCAAAGCGATGGACGAGGTCACCGGGCCGATCATCGCCATGTCGCTCGTGTTGTGCGCGGTGTTCATCCCGACGGCGTTCATCAGCGGATTGAGCGGGCAGTTCTACAAGCAGTTCGCCATCACCATCGCGATCTCGACCATTATCTCCGCGTTCAATTCGCTCACCCTGAGCCCGGCCCTGTCCGCCGTGCTGTTGCAGCCGCACGGCGCGAGGAAGGACGTTGTGTCCCGGATTCTCTCACGCCTGTTCGGTTGGGTGTTCCGGCCCTTCAACCGGTTCTTCGAACTCGCCTCGAACCGCTACTCGCTGGCGGTCGCTTCCGTCATCCGCAAAAGCGGGGTCTCGCTGGTGGTTTATGGCGGCCTGCTGGCACTGACCTGGTATGGATTCAAGACGGTCCCGACGGGATTCGTGCCCTCCCAGGACAAACAATACCTCGTCGCCTTCGCCCAGTTGCCCGACGCCTCGTCGCTCGACCGTACCGAGGACGTCATGCGCCGGATGTCTGAAATCGCCATGGAACACCCGGGAGTGGCGAATGCCATCGCGTTCCCCGGTCTTTCCATCAACGGATTCACCGTCAGCCCAAACTCCGGCATTGTGTTCGTCGCGCTCGATCCATTCGAAGAACGCCACGACAAGTCCCTGCACGGTTCCGCCATCGCTGATTCATTGAACGCGCAATACGCCTCCATCCAGGATGCTTTTGTGGCCATCTTTCCACCGCCACCGGTCAACGGCCTCGGAACAATCGACGGCTTCAAACTGCACATCCAGGACCGCGGGGACGCCGGCTACGAGGAGCTATACGCCACCGCGCAGCAACTCATCGGCAAGGCGTGGGAAACGCCCGGCCTGACGCGCGCGTTCACCAGCTACCAGATCAATGTCCCGCAGCTCGACGCCGACGTGGACCGCGTGAAGGCGAAGTCCCAGGGCGTGCCGCTCGCGAGCGTCTTCGAGACGATGCAGGTCTATCTCGGCTCGCTTTACGTGAATGATTTCAATCGCTTCGGCCGCACCTATCAGGTCATTGCCCAGGCGGACGCGGAATTCCGGGATCGCCCCGAGGACATCACCCGCCTCAAGACGCGCAACAGCCGTGGCGAAATGGTCCCGCTCGGCGCGCTTGTCAAAGTCCGCGAAACCTACGGACCGGACCGTGTGATGCATTACAACGGCTATCTCAGCGCCGACATCAACGGCGCGCCCGCGCCCGGATTCAGTTCCGGCCAGGCGGAGACGTTGATGGCCGGACTTGCCGCCGACACGCTGCCGCGGGGAATCGAGTTCGAATGGACCGACCTGACCTATCAGAAAATTCTCGCGGGCAACACCGCCTACGTGATCTTCCCGCTCTGCATCCTGCTCGTGTTCCTGGTGCTGGCCGCCCTCTATGAAAGCTTCCGCCTGCCGCTGGCGATCCTCCTCGTGGTGCCGCTCTGCCTGCTCTT
>DATKEE010000170.1:0-4995 GCA_035544555.1 Candidatus Methylomirabilota bacterium | reverse complement strand
CACGGCGGCGTTTTCCGCGGCGAAGGCGAAGACGCCGCGTTACGACTACAACCAGGTGATGTACCGGCTCGATCTGGCCGATCCGCGGCTCGTGTTGCCCGCGCCCGTGTATCGGGTGGGGACGGACGATGGCGGGGAGCGCCTGTTGATGCGCGAGCGGATCGCGCGGGATGATCTGTGGCGCCGCATCGCCGGAGTGGCCTTCTTCGCGATTCCACTGGCGCGTGAGGCGGAGGGAATGGCAGGTGTGATCGACGTGAGCGACGGCGAAGGAACGGTGCTGTCGGTTCAACCGGTCACCGATGAAGCCGGGAAGGCACCGTTGTTTTGGGCGATGCCGATGGAGGAATCCGGGGAGGAGGAACAGTCTTCATTCCTGGTGCCCTTGTTTGCCCATCGGCTGGCGGAGTCCGGAAAAGTGGTTTATTCGACGGACGCTGTGGAGGGGGCGGAACGGATGGGCGAGCCGGTGTGCCGGGTATGGAAGAACCCGATGACCCTGCGGTTGCTGGATCCGGAGCCACAGCCGGTGGGGTGGGAATGAGGCGCGGCGAGGCGCTCCCGTGCGGCACCGTCCCGGCCGGGGAGTGATCAATACCAAGAACTGACCCCTTTGGTCAGCGGACTTTCAGTTCGACCGTGTGCTCGTGGCGGTCGTCCGCGACTGGAAACGTTTTTCCCGCGATTTCCTTTCCGTCCAGGAGGAGGCTTTCCGCGTCGGGCGAATCAACGGCGAGGCGGAGGATCGTGATGTGATAGAACGTGTCGCGGTGGCGGTAGTGGATCTTGAGCGACTCCCAGGCGCGGGGCATCCGAGGGTTCAAACTCACCCGGCCGCCTTCCAACCGCAGACCGAGCAGTGTCTCGACGATCAGCCGGTACATCCAGCCCGCGGAACCCGTGTACCAGGTCCAGCCGCCGCGTCCGATGTGCGGCGAGACCGCGTAGACGTCGGCGGCCACGACATAGGGCTCGACTTTGTATCGGCTGACCTCCGACCGGTTGGTCGCGTGCCGGATCGGATTGAGGAGTGTGAACAGTTCCCACGCCATTTCGGTCTCGCCCAGTTCCGCGAAGGCCATGACGGTCCAGATGGCGGCATGGGTGTACTGGCCGCCGTTTTCGCGCACGCCGGGCACGTAGCCCTTGATGTAGCCGGGTTCCTGGCCGGATTTGTCGAACGGTGGATCGAAGAGCTGGATCAATCGCGCGTCGCGCCGGACCAGCCGATGATCCACGCTGTTCATGGCCGTCCGCGCCCGTTCCGGACTGGCCGCGCCCGAGAGCACCGCCCAACTCTGGGCGATGGAGTCGATCTGGCATTCCTCGTTTGTGGCCGAGCCGAGGGGTGTGCCGTCGTCGAAGTAGGCGCGCCGGTACCAGTTTCCATCCCACCCATGCCGCTCGATGCTCTCCCGCAAGCGCGCGGCCCCGGTCAGGCATTGTCCGGCAAATTCCTCGTCGCCCCTGTTGCGTGCCAGCACCTCGAAGCGCCGCAACACGTGATGGAGGAAAAACGCCAGCCACACGCTTTCGCCCCTGCCGTTCACGCCGACGAGGTTCATCCCGTCGTTCCAGTCTCCGCAGCCGATCAACGGCAGGCCGTGCGAGCCGAATTTCAATCCATATTTGATCGCCCGGACGCAATGTTCGTAGAGCGTGCCGGATTCCCCCGATATTTGGGGAAGATCGTAGTAGGATTCCTCGTCCGCGTTCACCGGGCGGCCCTCGAGGAAGTGAACGGCCTCGTCGAGCACGCCCGTGTCGCCGGTGGCTGTCACATAGCGGCTCGTGGTGTAGGGCAGCCACAGGTAATCATCGGAGAAATGGGTGCGCACGCCGCGGCCGGTGGGCGGGTGCCACCAGTGTTGCACGTCCCCCTCGACGAACTGGCGGCCGGCGCATCGCAGCAAATGTTCGCGGGCGGTCCACGGCGCGGCATGGAGGAGGGCTCCGGTGTCCTGGAGCTGGTCGCGGAATCCGTAGGCGCCGCCGGACTGGTAATACCCGCTCCGGCCCCAATAGCGGCAGGCGAGGGTCTGGTACTCGAGCCAGCCATTGACCAGGACGTTGACAGCGGGGTCCGGCGTTTCGGCGTAAACCACGCCGAGGGTGCGTTTCCAGAACTCCCAGATGTTTTCCAGGGCGAGACGCGCGCTGGCGGGGCCGCGGAATTGCCGGACCAACTGGTGGGCCTCCCCGGTCGAGTTGGCGGCGCCGAGCACGAAGACAAGCTCGTGGTCCTGGCCGTCGGCCAGGTCAAACGGCGCCTGAAGCGCGGCGCAGGGGTCGAGACCCGCGCCCGTCTGGCCGGACAACTGCGCGTGAAGCATCGCGGCGGGGCTGGCCGGCGTGCCGTTGCGTCCGAGGAACTCCGCGCGATTGCCGGTGAGGGTTCGCGCGGTTTCGCTGACGTTGAAGAAGACGGTCTTGCCGGCGAACTCGCGGTTGTGGAAGTTGCGGGCAAACAGCGCGCGCGTGGCCGGGTCGGTTTCGGTGACCACGTGCATGAGGTTCGCGTGCCGCCACTGGCCGAGCACGAGTTCCCAGTAGCCGGTGACCGACAGGCGCCGCGCGCGGCCGGAGCGGTTGCGCACCTTCACCATCACGAGTTTCACGGGAGAGTCCAGCGCCACGCAGGTCCACAGTTCCGAGCTGATTCCCAGTTGCGTGTATTCGAACACGCTGTAACCGAATCCGTGCCGGCAGACGTAAGTGCCGTCCCCGCGCGCGGGCAGGGGCGTCGGCGACCAGTACTGACCGGTTTCCTCGTCGCGAATGTAAAACGCCTCGCCGCCCATGTCGCGGACGGGATCGTTGTGCCATGGGGTGAGCCGGAATTCGTGGGCGTTGTCCACCCACGTGTAGGCCGAACCGCTTTCGGAAATCACCGTGCCGATCTGGGCGTTGGCCAGGACGTTCGCCCACGGCGCGGGCGTGGTCTGCCCGGGCGGGAGAGAAATCACATATTCGCGTCCGTCGGGCGTGAACCCGCCCAATCCGTTGAAGAAGACGCGTTCGCGGAAGGGAGGCTCCGGGGCGTGGGCCGGCCACGGCGCGCGAGCCGGCGCGAACCGCGGAATCCTGCGCGCCATCGGTGCCCGACGCTCGACCTGTTCAGCCAGTGTCTCGGCGCTGTCGGTGAGAACGGCGCGGGCGGCTGTTTGCAACAGCACGCGTTCCTCCTCGGACAACTGTTCGCTGCGGCGCGGAAAAATCCCGCCGGGCAGGTCGAGGAGATGCGCTTCGGTGCCGGAGGCGATCAGGCCCAGGATGCGATCCTGCAGGACCTGCCGATACCCGGAGAAGTCCTCGTTGAGGATCACCAGATCGACCTTCAAGCCCTTTTCTCGCCAGTAGGCATGGGTTTGGAGAACCTGTTTGACCAGATCGATCCGATGCGCGTCGGAGATGCGCATCAGCAGGATCGGCAGGTCGCCCGAGATTCCGAAGGCCCACAGGCTGGACTGGCTGAGCTGATTTCGGGTGAGGATGGCGCCGCCGGCGCGATGCAGTGAATTCGCGTGAATCATGGAGCCGGCCAGTTGCGCGTACACCTGGGCTTCGGCCTCCGTCGTCCGCAATTGAAGCAGCGTGAGCTGGCTGTGGGACCACGCCATCTCGAAGGCGCGCGCCGCGAAGCTGGGGTCGCGGTATTTCTCAATCAATGCCAGGGCCGCCTCGCGGGTTTCGGCCACGCCGGTGATGATGTGCCAGTTGGCGGAGGTGTCGGATTGAATGACGACGCCGCGGCGGATCGCGACAATCGGATCGAGCACCGGGCCGTCGGTGTTCGAAAGCGCCACGCCCTTGTCGAACGCGGCCGGGTTGGCAGGGGAGCGGCAACGACCGATGAATTTTGCCCGATCGGTTTCACAGGACGCGTCGCCGGCCGGTGTGCCTTGAGTGGTCATCAAATGGAACATCCACGGCGGTTTCTCGCCGGGCGAGCGGGGCCGGCGCGCGCACAGAATCGCCTGACGATCCCGGAGTATCTCCGTCTCCACGAACAGATTGCTGAAGGCCGGGTGCGCAAAGTCCGCGTTCATCGGCGCGAGCACCACCTCGGCGTAACTGGTCAGCTCGAGCGTGCGGGTCACGGGCGAGTGATTGGTCAGTGTCACACGGCGCACCTCCACGTCGTCCTCGGGCGACACCACGATTTCCGTGTGCGAGACGATGTCCTCGTCGCGCCGGCGATATTCGGCGCGGCCCTCCACGAAGATCGCCTCGTAACTCTTTGACGGCCGCCGCGTGGGTTGATGGGCGGACGACCAGAACACGCCGGAGGCGGCGTCGCGCAGGTAGCAGAAGGTGCCCCAGCCGTCGGTTGTGGCATCCTCCTGCCAGCGGGTGATGGCGAGGTCATTCCAGCGGCTGTATCCGCCGCCCGCGTTGGTGGCCATGACGTGATAGCGGCTGTTGGAGAGCAGGTGCACCTCGGGAATCGCGGTGTGCGGCGAGGGAAACACGCGCATGGTGGAGGCGGGTTTCGCGGGTGGCCGGCGCGCGGCGCTGACTTCCGCCGCGTGCGGTTGCAAGGGGGAGGCGACCCTGGGAACGCGTTCGTGCAACAACAGCTCGGACGCCTTGAAACAGGGGTCGGACAGGAACCGGCGCTGCATGGGCCGGTCCAACAGCAGGCAGGCGAGGGCGAGGAGGCTCATCCCCTGGTGATGCGCCATGAAACTGCGGAGAAGGGCAAAGGTCCTGCCGTGGGGCACGCGCGCGGGCGTGAAATCGATCGCTTCATAAAGCCCGTAGAGGCCGCCGAAGCCGGCAGCCGACAGCTTCTCCAGATTCCGGCACGCCTCGCGGGGCGCGACCATCAACGCGAGCACCGACGCGTAGGGCGCCACGACCAGATCATCGGCCAGGCCGCGCTTGAGTCCCAGGCCGGGCACGCCGAAGGCGCCGTACTGATAAATGCCGCGGGCGTCGGTGAGGTTGTAGCACGACTCGGAGATGCCCCACGGCACGCCGCGCTGGTGTCCG
>DATKEE010000169.1:0-5637 GCA_035544555.1 Candidatus Methylomirabilota bacterium | reverse complement strand
GTTGGGTTCCGGGTGCCAGGCCTCGACAATGCCGGCTTGATCGAAGAGGAATTTGTTGCTGCCGGCGGTGCCAAGCTGGCCGCTCTTGAACAGGACGCGGATGTCCGGCGCGGTGCGGTTGGGATTGTCGGTGTAGGTTTCGACGATCACGGGGACCTTGTGAGGCGCGTAGCCTTCGAAGACGAGGTGGTCCATCACCAGATTATCGTCGCCCGTGCCGGCGCCCTTGCGGATGGCGCGTTCGATGACCTCCCTGGCGACGCTTTCCTTGCGGGCCTTCTCGACGGCGGCGGCGAGCCGCGCGTTCGTGTGGGGATCCGCGCCGCCCATTTTGGCGGCGACGGAGATTTCACGGACCAGTTTGCCGGTGGCCCGGCCTTTCTTCAGTCCGGCGACCAGGCGTTTGGCATGCAACCATTGTCGTCCCATGCGGCGGAAACTAGCAGGGCGCCCGTTCTAGGGCCAGCGCGCAAAAGTGAAAGCGGTGGTGAAGGATTGTCATTTCGCGTGGGCGGGAGCAGGATGCTGCGCATGATCACCCCGCGCCCGTTTCTCCCCCTTCTGCTCGTCATGTTGTTGATGTCCGCGCCCGGAGTGTGGGGCGCGACGGTCAAGGATCGGGAGGCCGCCGTGCGCGGGGACAAGTCCGCGATGGAAGGGAATGCCCACTGGATTTACAACGATTTCCATCGCGGCTTCGCGGCGGCGCAATTGACGGGGAAGCCGTTGCTGGTGGTGTTGCGCTGTGTGCCCTGTCTGGCCTGCGCCGGCATCGATGCCCGCGTGCTCGAAGAATCGGAATTGTCGCCCCTGCTCGATCAATTTGTGCGGGTGCGGGTAATCAACGCCAACGCCCTGGATCTCTCCCGGTTTCAGTTCGATTACGACCTTTCGTTTTCGACGATGTTCTTCAACGGCGACGGCACGGTGTACGGGCGTTATGGATCGTGGACGCATCAGAAGGACGCGCGGGACGAGACGACGGCGGGATTCCGGCGCGCGTTGGAGTCGGTTCTGGCGATCCATCGGGAATACCCTGCGAACCGGGAAGCGCTGGAAGGGAAGCAGGGCGAACCGGTGGACTTTCGAACTCCGGTGGAGATGCCGACGTTGAAGGATCGATACACGCGGAATCTGGATTGGGAGGGGAAGGTTGTGCAGAGCTGCGTGCATTGTCATCAGATCGGGGACGCGCATCGGACGCTTTACCGCGACCGGAAAGAACCGATTCCATCGCGATGGGTGTATCCGTTCCCCGCGCCGGAAACCATCGGCCTGACGCTGGCGGCGGACCACGTCTCGCGGGTCGTGGGCGTGAAGGCGGATTCGATTGCCGCCAGGGCCGGATTTCGTTCCGGGGATGATGTGGTGTCGATCGCGGGGCAACCGCTGGTATCGGTTGCGGATGTGAGCTGGGTGCTGCATCGCGCGCCGGAGAAAGGGGCGATTGAAGCGGTGGTCCGCCGGGGCGATCTGGCGGAGCGGGTGACGATCGAGTTGCCGGACGGCTGGCGGAGTGGGGCTGATATTTCGCGTCGTGTGGGGACGTGGGCGATGCGCGCCATGGCGCTCGGGGGAATGGTGCTGGAGGATCTCGCGGACGGGGAACGCGAGCGGCGAGACATCGACGCGGGGCGGATGGCGCTGGGTGTGGCGCACGTCGGGCAGTATGGGGAACACGCGGCGGCGAAGAACGCGGGGTTTCAGAAGGAGGACGTGGTCGTGGAGATGGACGGGTTGTCCAATCGGCACACCGAGAGCGAACTGATCGGACATCTTCTGCGCGCGCGTGAGCCGGGGGAGCGGGTGGCGGTGACGGTGTTGCGGGGTGAGAGACGCATCGAACTCGAACTGCCGATGCAGTAGGGGGGGCAGACAGTGTTGTCTGAAGAGTCACAGGGAGTGTTTACACAAAGGGAACGAAGGGAACGATGAAACCGGAAGTGCAACCGGGTTTGTTGACTTCATCCTTTGCCCCGAGGCGGGCGAACCGGCGCAGTTGCCCAAACCGCACGCGGGCCAGGCAGTCCATGAGCCGTCGAATTCGCTTCACCCTTCCCGGGAACCGGCTCCGTGGCCGTTACGAACTCGTCGCCTTCGAACGGTCCAGCGGGAAACTCGGCGCCGCGGACGGGGCCTGGAGAAACCCGAAGTCGCCGACAACAAAGCCTCGCTTGAGGAATTTGCCTGACGTATTCTTCAACCCATGAATGGAAAGGATGCGGCCGCCGGTTATCGCTACATAACGCGCCAGCCGGGCGTGCGCAGCGGCCACGCCATCATCGAGGGCACGCGTGTCGGCGTCCACGACGTCGTCGGCCTGCTCCAGACCGGCGAAACGGTGGACAGTGTCGTCACGCGTTGCTTTCCGAATGTCACCCGCGCCCAGGTGTATGAGTGCCTGGCGTATTACGAGGATCATCGCGGCGAGATTGACGTGCTGGTGGCCCGGCAGATGGCCGAACCGACACCGTGAGGTTCCTGCTCGACCACGATGTGCCGGATGACGCCGCATTCTCGCGGGAGGCGCTGGGCAGGAGGACATCAAGCTGCGGGAAGTGCTGCCCATGACCACACCGGATGATGAAGGCCTGCGGCTGGCTGGCGAACGCGACTGCGTGCTCATCACGGGCAGCGTCGTTCACCGGAAGTTGAATAAGTCAGAGGTGACGCTGCGCGTTCAGGGCAGGCTCGAAACCGGTACGGCCCGGCAGGTTGATAAGGATGGCGGGAAACAGGGGCAGGACTACTTGCGGAGGGCGGCAGCGAGCTCGACCAACCAGGTTTCCACGGCGCGGGCCACGGTCTCGGCATCCTCGGGTTGCAGCCGGCCGATGCGGTGATGGATCAGCCGCCGGTCAACCGCCGCCAGTTTGGTCAGCCGGATGGTGGAGGATTTTGGCAGTCCAGATTCCGCCCAATGGCGCAGGGCCACCTCGCCGGAGTCACGGGGCGCATGCGTGGTGAGCCGTGCCAGCAAGGCATCGTTGGGATCAGCGGCCAAAACCAGCCCGGGCCGACGTTTCCGCCCCTGCAAGTCGGAAAAGGGGAATTCCACTGATACGATGTCACCGACATCAAACGCGGTCATAAGCCGCGTCGTCCGGCGAATCGTCCTGAAAAAACCGCTCCAGCGCCAACCGCTGCCAGTCGAGATCTTCAACGTGCCGCCCGATCAACTGCGGCAAGTCGCGATAGAGCTGAAGCCGGTCGGCCAGCGGCAGCGCTTCGATGGCTTGTTCAATTTCCTGCACCGTGCTCATGGGGCTTATCTACTTCATGGTGACTCGACGCTCAAGGGCGTATTTGCATCGGTTTCCATGGCACGCGGGAGAAGCACGGCGTATGGATCACCGGGGAGCCGGCGTGCGCCAGCACGGCTTGGGCGCGGACCTTGATCCACTCGCACTCGGAGTGCTCGTCGCCCTCCTTCGGGAATTGCAGGGTCCAGAGCGTGGCGTAGAGGCTCATTCTGTTTTTGACTGCGTTCGCGGCGGCTCTTCCCGCAGTGCGGCTTCTTCCGCTTGCTGACGTTCCTTCTCGGCGAGGAGTTGGCGCAGTTCCTCGGCATTATCAACCACCGGACCGTTGTGGGGATGTTCCGCCGCCCAGCGCCGTGTGTTCTCGCAAAACTGGTGAATGTCGTAATCGGCTTCGGCGGCCAGTTGGTCCTTGATGCGCCAGACCTCATCAAGGATCGGATTCGATTTCATTCGGCGGGATGATAGCCGTTTAAGCCGCCGCCAGCGGACGCACGCAACAGACCTCGTCTTCGCGCAGCGGTTCGAGGGCGGATTGGGGCACGGTGATGACCGCGATGGAGTCGCCGAGCGCGTTGAAGACTTCGGCGCTGTAGCCATCCTCTTGGCCGGGGCGGCCGGGGTGGTGTTCGACCAGCTTCACGATGTCGCCGCGCTTGAGCCGTTCCTCCGGCAGGTCGCGGGTCAGCACCATGTCTTTGTAGGGTTCGAACTTCATGGTTTGTCCGGCATCTGCGGCGGCTTCTCCCGCGAGGCAGCCTCCTTCGCCTGCTGGAGCTCCTTGTCCGCGATGAACTGACGCAATTCCTCGGCGGTGCGGACCACCGGGCCGTCTTGTCCCGGCCGGCCGGCATGCTGTTCCACGATCGTCGCTACGTCGCCCCGGTGCAGGTGGCGCTCCGGCAGATCTTCGGCCAGGGCTACGCGAATGAAGAGGTCGTATTTCACGGTATGTCCGGTCGCAATGTAACAAACTCACTGTGCCTGTCGCGTCCGCTTTCATCCAGATGCACGGCGCCATCGCCCGCGCGTGAGCCGGGGGAGCGGGTGGCGGTGACGGTGTTGCGGGATGAGAGGCGCATCGCGCTTGAGTTGCCGATGCAGTAGCCGGGGGCATCTTCGTCTGATGCGTCACAGGGAGTGTTTACGCCAAGGAAACGAAGGGAACGAAGGTGCAACCGGAATGGTTTCTCTCAGTCTTGTCCTTGATCATTGGGCTGCGCCCTCAGCCCTGCCCCCAATCCGTTTCCTTGAAGCGGGATCAGGTCTGGAGATCGGAATCGGGGTCGGAATCGCTATCGGGATCGATGGGGGAAGAAGTATTGAGATTTGGTCGAGTGGAGTTTGACGGCTATTGCGGGGTGGCGGTTGAGGAGTGGGAGAGGGGGAAACGATTTCGATACCGATACCGATGCCGATACCGATACCGATACCGATGGGAATCCTGGCGCTGGGAGGAGACGTGGTGGAACGAGGTCCTACCGGGATGGGGAGCCGGCGCATTCCCTTTTCCTGGGGGTCATTTCGATGATGTTGCCGCGGCGGTCGAGTTCGAACCGGCAGCAGGCATCGAGCAATCCTTTCAGTCCGGCGCGGGCGCGTTGGACTCGGGATTTCGCGCCGGAAGCGGACAGCCCGAGGCGGCGGGCTAGATCGATCTGGCTCAACCCCTGCCAGTCGGTCAGCAACAGGGCCTCGCGATGGGCGGGCGCCAGTTGATCGACAAACCCGCGCAGACAACAGGCGAGATCCGGCGCGTCGGTCGGTGGTTCCGCGGGCGCTTCGACTTCGCCGGCCAGAGGTTCATCGCGTCGGCTGCGGCGGAAATGATCGGCGATGGCGTTGCGGGCGATCCTCCAGATCCATGCCTCGACTTTCTGGTCGGCGCGCAACGCGGGCAGATTGCGGTGAATCTTGAGGAAGGTCTCCTGCAGGATGTCCTCCGCGTCCGCGTGGTCACGTACTCGGCCGCGGATGAACGCGCGCAACCGGCCGGCGAAATCCGCCCACAGAGTTTCGACATGGGGGGTCATCGACGGATCATTCCTCGCAGCAGCCGGGATCGCAACAGTGGTTCGCGGGTTTGACGGCCTCGATGGTGGCCGAGACCACGAAGTCCGAGGCGTTGCGTCCCGGGACCCAGCGGCGGATGAACTCGCGGCTGGCGTCCTTCGGTTGAATCCGGATGTCCGTGAATCCCGCGTCGTGAAGGAGCGATTCGAGTTCGTCCACGCTGGCGGCGCCCGCGACACAACCGCAGAGCGCGGCCAGGTCGCCGGCGACTTCCGGTGGCAGTTCGGCCGTGCGGACGATGTCGGCGATGGCGAGCCGGCCGCCGGGTTTGAGCGCGCGAAACGCCTCGTGAAAGACGCGTGCC
>DATKEE010000168.1:0-2301 GCA_035544555.1 Candidatus Methylomirabilota bacterium | reverse complement strand
TCGCACACAGGCCGGTCAGGTTTTCCACCGGATGATCCGTGGGGCTTTCCATGATGTGAAATCCCGCGCTCGCCAGGAATTGCCCGTAGGCCAGCGTCGGCTCCTTCGGTCTGACTTGGAACAGCCTATCCACGAACGCCGGGCTTCGCAGCAAGCCGGACAGTTCGTGAACCACGACGGTTCCTCCGGCGCGAACGATCCGTTCCGCAGCCCGCGCGAATGCATCCGCCAGCCAAGCCGGCGGCTCGCCAACCACAAGAAATCCGACACGCAAATCATCGGAGCCGCGCACGCGTCCTCCGAATGGCGATTCCAGTCCGGCCTGATCCGCGAACCAGTCCGTGACCTTGCGAGTGACGTTGGCGAGGCCGCCATCGAGTTGAATGCTTGCCCAGCCGAAACGGTTCACGTTCTCGCCCAGTCCGCGGAGATGATCCCGGAACGCGTCGAGATGCGTCTTCTCGCAACCATGTTCGAGCAACACGGCGCGCCACACCGAGGGATGTCGCAAGTATCCCGACAGGGTGCGAAAATAGAGATCTTCCGACTCCCCGCCGGACACGCCGCAACCCTCGGTGTGCGGCAGGGCCACGAAACGTTCGGCGCGCGCCAGAGGGGAATCCGGCGTCGCGCCGCGCCGTTTTTGCAATTCCTCCGCGATCACGCGCGCGACTTGTCCCGCGCACAGGCTCGTCGGAACAATCAGCCCAATCCGATCCCGCGCGCGACTTGGGAATGCCGACTGCCGGGTGGGAGCCGGATCGCCTGGGTCGCTTTCGGCGGACATTGTCCCACCGGAAGGGATGAGCGGGATCGGAACTCCAGCGGGCGCCGGACGCGCGGGAGCGCCGGATGTCACCGGGCCTTGCAGCGGCCAGTCCCGCCAGATTTGCACCTGGGACTGTCCGGTTCGTTCGCCGGCGCCGCGTTGACCCGAGGCGGTCTGAAGCGCGAGTTCGAACGCCTCGCCGCCCAGATCCTCCATGGAGGCGCCTTCAAGGAATCGTCCCGCGTTGAAGTCCATTTCATGCGACAACAGGCGGAACCGTCCGCTGTGGGTCATTATTTTGAGGGTTGGAACGAACGGGAAGTTGGTGATGGAGCCGTTTCCGGTGGTGAAGAGGATGAGATTGCAGCCCGATGCCACCTGGCCGGCGACGCTTTCGAGATCGTTGCCCGGGCTGTCCATGAAGTGAAACCCGGGCCGGAGCATCCGTTCGCCATATTCAATGACGTGATCGAGCCGCACTTCGGGCGGTTTCTTTCGAGCCGCGCCGATCGATTTGATGATGATGTTGTAAAGCCCGCGCAGGCGGTTGCCGCCGCTGGGATTGCCCTCGGCGGTGGTGCCATGCCATCCCGCGCGTTCCTGGAAACGATCCCGCAGTCGCAGAAACGCCCGTGCCGTGTCGAGGTCGCGAACGTTGGCCAGCACGTAGGGTTCGGCGCCAATGAGTTCGTCGGTTTCCGCGAGGTTGGACGCGCCGCCACGGCGAACGACCTCCCGCGCGACCCATCCGGCGAGCGGATTGCCGGAGACCCCCGAGAACGCGTCGGAACCACCGCATTGCAGCGACACCTTGAGATGATCGAGTGCCTGAGGCGCCCGCCTCGCTCGATTCACGGTCTCCAGCCAGCCGCGCATGATTTTTTCTCCTTCGGCCAGCGCCGCTTCGAAACCATTGCCGCTGGACAGGAACGCGTGCGGCACGGTGTCGATGGGATAATCGTGTTTCCGGAGATACTCAAGCAGGAGCGCGTTGTTGATGGGTTCATCCCCCGCGTCCACGGCCAGCACGGCGCCGATGTTGGGATGCACCATGAAACCCGCGAGCGTCCGCAGCACGAACTCCAGGTTGTTGGGCCGGTGCAGACCGCCTCCTTCCGTATGCGCCACCGGCACCACGCCGTCGATCTGACTGTAACGGGATGGCGCGTCGCTGAATCGCCGCGCCAGTTCGCGAGCATAACCCGCCGCGCGCGAACTGGCGCCGATCACCGCGATGAAATTGCGCGTGCCGGCGCCGCGTCCCCCCTCGCGCGGATAACCGTCAAAGGTCCGTCCATCGGACAGCGGACTGACCTGCGCCCCCGGCCGGAAGGAACGCTCGTCCAGATTGAAATCGATGCGGTGATCGCGAAAGTTCGGGACCATGGGCAGCGGGAAATCCACATGCCGCCCGCGAAGCGCGTCCAGGATGCTCGCGTTACAGACGTATTCACCGGGCGTCAGCGGGCGCAGCGCCAGACCAAAGGGCAGTCCCCACGACAGCAGGGGCGCGCCGGCCGGGATGGATTGGA
>DATKEE010000167.1:0-6828 GCA_035544555.1 Candidatus Methylomirabilota bacterium | reverse complement strand
AGCGAACCTCTCCCCGATCATGAAGGACCGGAGCCGCCAGCGGAGCGAGGCGGACGGCCTCATTCAAATCCTTCAGCGCCTCCTCAAACCGGCGCTGCTCGGACCGCATCCGGCCGCGCAGATACCATGTGCCGGCATTGCGGGGTTCCGCCTCGACCGCGCGTGAGGCCAGACTGACCGCAAGCTCCAGGTCTCCCTCGCGAAAGGCATTTCCCGCCTGCCTCATCAACTCGTCCACGCTGTTTTCCGCGGCCGGTGTCGTGAGAATAAACCAGCCCAGGACCAGGGCTGCGGCAATCGCCAGCCGGCGACAGGCCGGGGCACCGAAATGAAGGCGGGTATCGGGCATGAGGCCCCACCATAGCCGGAAATCCCGGTCAGGCCATGCGTTTTTTCAATCCGCTGAGGCCGTGGGGTGTGATTGAACGCGGGTGAACACCCCTGTTGTGCCAGAAGTCGCAGTTACCCGGGGCGGAGATTCGCCCGACTCGATACGCCATTGATGCGACGCGGCATTTGATTCATGTTTGGATTGGTTTTTTCGGATGTTCCGTGAATAATCGGCGGCTAATCCAATCCAATTCAGAGTTGAAAAATCGCATGAAGCTTCCAACGCGATATCGCCTTTGTTCGCCGTCCCTTGTCCCCGGACTGGTCCTGGCTGCGGCTGTCGTTTGCCTGAAGGCCGAGGCTGGCGCGGCGGACAGGCCTGTGGACTTCAATCGCGACATTCGGCCCATCCTTTCGGACAATTGCTTCACCTGTCACGGTCCGGATGAAAACACCCGCAAGTCCGGCTTTCGGCTCGATCTGAGAGAGGAGGCGTTTCAGGCGCTCGACGACGGACGCCATGCCATCGTCCCCGGGGATGCCGCGAACAGCGAACTGGTGCGGCGCATCACCACCGACGATCCGGATGACCGCATGCCGCCGGCGCGGAGCACGAAACAGCTTGGCACGGAACAGATCGGGTTGTTGCGCCGCTGGATCGAGGAGGGGGCGCTCTGGGAGGGGCACTGGGCCTATCAGACGCCGGCGCGTCCGGAACCGCCGCGGGTTCAAAACCAGGCCTGGATCCGCAACGCCATTGACCGGTTCGTTCTGGCGGGACTTGAGCGGGAGGGCGTGAGCCCCGCGCGCGAGGCGGACAAGGAGAAGTTGATCCGGCGCGTGACGCTCGATCTCACCGGACTGCCACCCACCCCCGCCGAAGTGGAGGCGTTCCTCGAGGATCAACGCCCCAACGCCTACGAAGCGCTCGTGGACCGGCTCCTCGCCTCCCCCGCCTACGGCGAACACATGGCGATGTTCTGGCTCGATCTCGCCCGTTACGCGGACACCAATGGCTATCATATCGACAACCACCGCGACATCTGGCTCTGGCGTCAATGGGTCATCGACGCCTTCAACCGGAACCAGCCGTTCGACCAGTTCACGATCGAACAACTGGCCGGTGACCTCCTGCCGGATCCCACCACCCAGCAACGCATTGCCACCGGCTTCAACCGCAATGAAATGGTCAACTTCGAGGGAGGCGCCGATCCGAACGAGTACGCCGTGAAGTACGTCGTCGGCCGTGTGGATACCACCTCGCGCGTGTTTCTCGGAACCACGATGGCCTGCGCCGAGTGTCACGACCACAAATACGATCCGATCACGATCCGGGAGTATTACAAGTTCTTCGCCTTCTTTAACACCGTCGCCGAGAAGGGACTCGATGGAAACGTGCAGTCGCCCGCGCCCATCATGAAGGTGCCCTCGACGGATCAGGCCTCCCGGCTCGAGCAATTCGATCACGCCCTCGCGACCCTCGAGGCGAGGCGGAAAACACTGCGGGAACAACCCCACGAAGAGTGGGACCGGGACCAGGCCGGCTGGGAACAGGCGTTGCGCGGGGAAGTCATCTCGAACTGGACCCCGGTCGATCCCTCCAGATTCAGTTCGGAAGCCGGCGCGGCAGGCAGTACCCAGGAAACGCATTCCCTCCTGGTCACCGGAACCCTGCCGGATCAGGACCACTACGACATCACAATCGACACCGACCTGGAGGAGGTGACGGGCATCCGCCTGGAAGCCTTGCCTCACGAGACGTTGCCCGGTGGCGCGCCCGGGCGCGGTGAGGATGGCCGGTTCGTCTTGACGGGGTTCAAGGCCGATGCGGTGTCGCCCGCGCCCGAGGCGTTGCAAAGCCTCGACGCTCCGGTGCTGGGAAACTGGTGGTCCATTGGACCGTTCCATGCCGACGACATGAAGCAAGCCTTCCAGAAGGTGTTCCCCCCCGAGCGGGAAATCGATCTCTCGAAGAGTTATCAGGAAGGCGAACTGAAATGGCTGGAACAGCCCGATTGGAAGGATGGAACACCGCATGAGCTCAAAGGCGAGAACGCCGCCACCTACCTCCACCGCACACTCACAGTGGAACAACCCCGCCAGATTCTCGTTTCCCTGGGGAGCGATGATGGCATCCAGGTCTGGTTGAATGGAGACAAGGTCCTCTCCCGCGACGTCGCGCGCGGCGTGGCGCCCGATCAGGAGAAACTTCCCCTGCGCCTTTCGGCCGGTGAAAACCGCCTCCTCATGAAGATCAACAATGGCGCCGGCGGTTACGCGTTCTACTTCAAACTGCTCGATGCCGCGCTCGCCGAATATCCCGTCGAGTTCGCCACAGTGGTGGCGGATGCCGAACGGAAGGATTTCGAGGCCGCCCGTGCGATTGATGATAAACCGGAAACCGGCTGGTCGGTGGCGTTGAATGAGGACTCGCCCGCGGGCGCGCAGGCCTGGTTCATTGCGCAACAACCCTTCGGCTTCTCAGGCGGCACACGCATCCGGCTTCGGCTGAGCTTTGAATCGGATCAGCCGGGCGCCGCGCTGGGACATTTCCGCGTGGCTTTGTCCGCGTCCGACCGTCTGCCGGAATTCGCCAGACTTCCGGCCTCGGCGCGCAACACCCTCCTTCGAGACCCGGACGAAGTCTCCGACGCCCAACGAATGGAACTGCGGACATTCTATCGAAACACCTTCGTGGCCGCGGTCCGGGAACATAATCAGCGGGTTGATTCCGAGCGCGAGGCCCGCAAGCAATTTCACGACGCGATTCCGGTGACCATGGTCATGGAGGAAATGGGGCAACCGCGCGATACCCATCTGCTGGTCCGGGGCGACTGGCAGACCAAGGGCGGGACGGTCACCCCCGATGTCCCATCGGTCTGGCCCGAGCTGCCTTCGGATGGGCCCGCCAATCGCCTTGCCCTTGCCCGCTGGCTCGTCGATCCCAATCACCCGCTGACCAGCCGTGTGACGGTGAACCGATTCTGGATGCAATACTTTGGTCACGGCATCGTCCGCACGCCGGATGACTTCGGCGCCCAGGGCGAATGGCCCACTCACCCCGAACTCCTGGACTGGCTCGCCGTCGAGTTCGTCGAATCCGGCTGGGACATCAAGGCCCTGCAAAGACTCCTCGTCCTCTCGGCCACCTACCGCCAGAGCAGCGATGTTGAACCCGGGCTCTTGGATCGCGATCCCGACAACCGCCTTTATGCCCGTGGTCCGAGATTCCGACTGCCTGCGGAGACCATCCGCGACCAGGCCCTCGCCGTGAGCGGCTTGTTGCATCGCGAAGTCGGAGGCCCCAGCGCAAGGCCCTTCCAACCGCCCGGGCTCTGGGAAGCCATCGGGTTTACCGACAACGGCAACTTCAGCAGCCAGAGCTACGAACAGAGCGAAGGGGTGGAAAACTATCGCCGCGGGCTCTACGTCTATTGGAAGCGCTCCATGCCCTACGCTTCATTCGTCGCCTTTGACGCCCCCAATCGCGAGGTCTGCACCATTAAGCGTCCCCGCACCAACACGCCCCTCCAGGCCCTGGTGCTTCTGAACGACCCCGTCTATGTCGAGGCCGCCCGCGCGCTGGGCCACCGCATCCTCAAGGAAGCAGGACGCTCCACGGAGGAGCGGCTGGTCTTCGCCTTCAATCTCTGTCTTGCCCGCGATCCCGGTCCCGATGAACTCGCCGTCCTCGAACGCGTCCATCGCCTGCAACAGGAGGAATTCCGCGCTCATCCGGATTCCGCGCGCGAGTTGATCCGGGTCGGATACTCCGATCCCCCGGAGGATTGCGACGCGGAGGAACTCGCGGTCTGGACTGCCATCGGCAATGTTCTCCTGAACCTGGACGAAATGGTGACGAAGGGTTGAGAGTCTATGAATCTGTTCGAACAGCAGCTTGGCCGGATGATGACGCGGCGGCATTTCTTCAACCGCGCCAGCACCGGCATCGGCGGAATCGCGCTCGCGTCCCTGCTCAATCGGAATCTCCTTGCCGGCGGCGCTCCCGGGACCGCGGGCTCCGGTTCATTGGGTCTGCCGCACATCGCGCCCAGGGCGAAACGCGTCATTTACCTGTTCATGTCCGGCGCCCCGTCGCACATCGACCTGTTCGATCACAAACCGAAACTCGCCGAACTCACCGGCACGGAACTGCCCGCCTCCGTCCGCGGCGACCAGCGCATCACCGGCATGACCTCCGGCCAGAAACAACTGCTGTGCGTCGGTTCCCCCTTCAAATTCTCCCGCCATGGCAAATGCGGCGCCGAACTCTCCGAACTCCTCCCGCACACGGCACGGGTTGTCGATGACATCGCCATCCTGCGCGCGATGTACACCGAGCCGATCAATCACGATCCGGCGGTGACATTCATCGGTACCGGCCATCAGCAGCCCGGACGGCCCACGCTCGGTTCCTGGGTCTCCTACGGGCTGGGCAGCGAGAACGAGAATCTGCCCGCGTTCATCGTCCTGCTCTCCGGCAGCGGCGGCCAGCCCCTGCAATCCCGTTACTGGGGCAGCGGATTCCTCCCCGGCAGTCATCAGGGCGTGCAGTTCCGCGGCACCGGCGATCCCGTCCTCTTTGTGTCCAATCCACCCGGTCTGAGCGCCCGGAACCGGCGGGTGTTGCTCGATGGCATCCAGGACCTCAACCGCATCCAGCTCGACGCGGTCAAGGATCCCGAGATCACCACCCGCATCGAAGCCTACGAAATGGCGTTCCGCATGCAGACGAGCGTGCCGGAATTGACGGACATTGCCCGGGAACCGAAGGAGGTTCTCGACCTCTATGGCGCCGAACCCGGCCAGGCGTCGTTCGCCAACAACTGCCTGCTCGCCCGCCGCCTCGTCGAACGCGGCGTCCGCTTCATCCAGCTCTTCCACCGCGACTGGGACCACCACAGCGACCTCCCCAATGAAATCCGCAAACAGGCCGGCCTCACCGACCGCGCATCCGCCGCGCTCGTGATGGACCTCAAGCAGCGGGGGCTCCTGGACGAGACGCTCATCGTCTGGGGCGGGGAGTTTGGACGCACCTCCTACAGCCAGGGCGAGATCACCCGGGACAGCTTCGGCCGCGATCATCATCCACGCTGTTACAGCATCTGGATGGCGGGGGGCGGCATCAAGGGCGGCATCACCCTCGGAACCACCGACGACTTCGGTTACAACATCGTCGAGGGTGGCATCCACGTGCACGATTTCCACGCCACCATCCTCCACTGCCTCGGCATCCACCACGAACGGCTCACCTTCAAGTCCCAGGGACGCGATTTCCGACTCACCGACGTCCACGGAAAAATCGTCCCTGAACTCCTCGCCTGAGCCGGCAGCCTAGCCTTTTGTCCGCCGGTAAGTCTTGTGAATGGCCGCCTGGTCGGTGGGTTTGATGATCAATTCATCGATGTTCACATGCGGCGGCCGGCCCGCCACCCAGACCAGCGTTTCGGCAATGTCTTCGGCCGTCAGCGCGTGGACCCCCTCGTAAACTTTCTTCGCGCGCTGTTCGTCCCCCTTGAATCGCACCACCGAAAACTCCGTCTCCGCCATGCCGGGATCGACGGTCGAGACACGAATGCCGGTGCCGTTCAATTCGAGCCGGAGCGCGCGTGTGATGGAAAGTTCCCCCGCCTTCGCCGCGCAATATGCGGCGCCGTTTTCGTACGCCACGTGACCCGCGATGGAGCCGATGTTGATCAGCGACGCCCCGGCATCGCGCGGCATCAACGGCAGCACCGCTCGTGTCATCCGCAGCACCCCCAGGACGTTCGTTTCCAGCATGAACTCCCAGTCCTCGTCCCGGCCCTCGGCCACCGGCTCCAGTCCCTTCGCTCCTCCGGCATTGTTGATCAGCACGTCCACCCGGTTCGTAAGTCCTCGAACCCACTTTGCAAAGGTGTCCACGCTTTCTGTCCGGCTCACATCCAATGGATGAACCTCCGCCGCCGAAGCCCCGGCCGCGCGCGCCTGTTCCGCCACCTCCTTCAATCGATCCAACCGGCGGGCGCCGAGCAGCAACTTCGATCCCTGCCTCCCAAACGCGGCCGCCGCCGCCGCGCCGAAGCCGGACGACGCGCCCGTGATGAGAACCCATTTGTCAGCGAGTGTGTATGCCATGCCGCCGACTATCCGTGCCGAAGGACTCGGATTCAAGTCCGGGCGAATGAGTCCGCCGCACCGGCTCCGCCGTCGGGGTCAGGTCTCAACATTCAACATTTGTCCCGGACCCAACCACAACTCACATCCAGTTCCTCTTGACGACAGGGTCCGGCCAGTTTCCATATCCCGAGCCAAATGTTGAATGTTGAGACCTGACCCCTTTCCAAATCAAGCGGCGTGGATCCCGCAGATGAGCATTGACCGTCCTCCCGGACCCTTACTACAAGGAAGGACCAGCGCCTCTGAATGGATGCGGATGCCGTGGATTTATGCTGTTTCGTGGTCGAAAAAAACGCGGGTTGTATTATCTGCTCCCCGGCATGGCCCGGTCGAACCGGC
>DATKEE010000166.1:0-3726 GCA_035544555.1 Candidatus Methylomirabilota bacterium | reverse complement strand
TGCTGACGGGCTTTGAGGTGGAAGCCGTTCCCGGGAATAGCGGAGGAGCGCCGGTGCCGTTGGACATTGCGAAGGCGGAGGCGGATTACACGCAGGAAGGGCACGATGTGAGAAGTCTCATCGATGGCCGGGAAGGCCCGGGGTGGGCGGTGCAGGCGTTCGAGGAAAAACAGCGTGTGCGCCGATCCGCGTATTTCACCCTGGCCGGCGCGGCAGCCTTGGAGGAAGGCGCCCGACTGAGAGTGCGGTTGCTTCATCAGTCGCAATGGCCGGAGGCAAACGTGGGCCGGTTCCGGCTGTCGGTGACGTCGTTGGAGACACCGGTGAGGGAGCCGGAAGTGCCGGACAAGATCCGCGGCTTGCTGGCGATGGCACCGGACGAGCGGGATGAAAAGCAGACCCGGGAGCTGGACGCATACTGGCGCTCGGTGGCGCCGGATTTTCTGAGTCTGCGAGACGAATTGGAGCGGGTGAGGAAGGAGCGCGAGGAATTGGACGGCAGGATCGCGCGGACGCTGGTCATGCAGCGGAGCGAGAAGGAGCGAGAGACGCGCATGCTGATGCGCGGGAACTTTCTGGACAAAGGGGAGCCGGTGTTGCCGGGCGTGCCGGCCGTGTTCCATTCCCTTCCGGAGAAGCGGAATCCCGACCGCCAGGACCTGGCGCGGTGGCTGGTGGACGAGCGGAACCCGCTGACGGCCCGTGTGACCATCAACCGGATGTGGGAACGATATTTCGGGATCGGGCTGGTGGAGACGGGTGAGGATTTCGGGACGCAGGGGGAGAAGCCGTCGCATCCGCGGTTGCTGGACTGGCTGGCGGATGAGTTCATGCGGCAGGGCTGGCGGATGAAAACGATGCACAAGCTGATCGTGATGTCGGCCGCGTATCGGCAGAGTTCGGCGCCGCCGCCGGATCTGGTGGAACGCGACCCCTACAATCGCCTGCTGGCGCGCGGACCGAGGGTGCGGCTCGAGGCGGAGATGCTGCGGGACCAGGCGCTGGCGGTGAGCGGATTGTTGTCGGACAAACTGGGCGGTCCCAGCGTGATGCCGCCGCAACCGGAGGGACTGTGGCAGGTGGTTTACAGCGGGGATGATTGGAAGGTCAGCGAGGGGGAGGACCGATATCGTCGCGGATTGTACACGTTCTGGCGGCGGACGAATCCGCATCCGATGCTGACGACGTTCGACGCGCCGAGCCGGGAGTTTTGTGTGGTTCAGCGCAACCGGAGCAACACGCCGTTGCAGGCGCTGGTATTATTGAACGACCCGGTGTTTGTGGAGGCGGCCCAGGCCCTGGCGCGGCGGATGGTGGTGGAGGCGGGATCGGATCCGGCGGCGCGGGCGACGCATGGATTTCGATTGGGCCTGGCGCGCGAGCCATCGGGGGCTGAAGTGGAGCGATTGGTGGAACTTCACCGGCAGGGGATGGAGCATTATGCCGGGCGCGCGGAGGATGCGGCGCGGATGGCCCCGAGCGAATTGGAGGAATTGCCCGAGGGCATGGAGGCGGGGGAACTGGCGGCGTGGACGGTGGTGGCGAATGTGTTGTTGAACCTGGACGAACTGATCACCAAGCCCTGAAGCAATGAATCTCGCGTCGGAACATCTCAGAGCCGTGACCCGGCGGCATTTTTTCAAGCAATGCGGAGTGGGTCTGGGGGGACTGGCGCTGACCGCGCTGCAAAACGAAAGCCTGTTCGCGTCGGCGCCGGTGCGCGGTGGTCCGATGACTCCGAAGGCGCCTCACTTTGCGGCGCGGGCGAAGCGGGTGATTTACCTGCACATGGCGGGTTCGCCGTCGCAGCTCGATCTGTTCGATTACAAGCCCCGGCTGGTGGAGTTGAATGGCGAGCCGTGTCCGGAATCGCTGATCGAGAACGAGCGATTCGCGTTCATCAAGGGAATACCGAAGATGCTGGGAACACCGCATTCCTTTGAGCGGCACGGGCAGTCGGGGATCGAGTTGTCCGGTTTGCTGCCGCATCTGGCGGGTGTGGCGGATGAGATTGCGGTGGTGAAGTCGATGTACACCGATCAGTTCAACCACGCGCCGGCGCAATTGTTCGTCCATACGGGATCGCCGCGCCAAGGGCGTCCGGCCATGGGGTCGTGGCTGACTTATGGATTGGGATCGGAGAGCCGGGATTTGCCGGGGTTTGTGGTGCTGGTGTCCGGGGGAAAGACGCCGGACGGGGGCGCGTCGCTGTGGGGGAGCGCGTTTCTGCCGACGGTTTATCAGGGGGTGCAATGTCGGAGCCAGGGCGACCCGGTGTTGTATGTGTCGAATCCGGCCGGCATGAACCGGGAACTCAGGCGGCGGACGCTGGACGCGTTGAAGGATCTCAACGAGATGCAGCTTCGCGAGGTGGGTGATCCGGAGACATTGACGCGGATCGAGCAATACGAGCTGGCCTACCGGATGCAGACGAGCGTTCCGGAGTTGATGGAGATTGACCGCGAACCGGAGTTCATTCACCGGATGTACGGGACGGAGCCGGGCAAATTGTCCTTTGCCAACAACTGTCTGCTGGCGCGGCGGATGATCGAGCGGGGGGTGCGTTTTGTGCAGTTGTACCACTGGGGTTGGGACCAGCACGGGGACAACATGGGGAACGACATCCGGATGGGGCTGGAGCGGCAGACGAAACAGACGGACCGGGCATGCGCGGCGTTGATCGAGGATTTGAAGCAGCGGGGATTGCTGGAGGACACGCTGGTGGTGTGGGGCGGGGAATTTGGCCGCACGCCCATGAACGAGGAACGGAACGGGAGCAAATGGCTGGGGCGGGATCATCATCCGCACGCGTTCACGATCTGGATGGCGGGCGGGGGAATCAAACCGGGGTTGACTTACGGGGAGACCGACGAGCTGGGGTATCACGTGGTCAGGGACCGGGTGCACGTGCATGATTTGCAGGCGACGATTCTGCATTGCCTGGGGCTGGATCACGAGCGGCTGACACACCGGTTTCAAGGAAGGGACTTTCGGCTGACGGACGTTTATGGGCGGGTCGTGAAGGAACTGCTGGCGTAAGGCCGCCGGACGCCGGGCGCGATTCAAGCCGGGTGAATCGTGAAAACGTTTTATTTCGGCTGTGACAAACGTGGGCCGGCCGTATTCAAGGGGTTTCATCATGGAAGGGAAAGGGTTTGGCTCGCTGCCATTATGGCGGTAGAGTGCCGCCAGTATGACAACGGCTGTTGCGAAGCAAACCCGCGCGAGGACAAAACGAGCGCCTGATACGCGCCGGCTTTCGTTGGAGCAACTGGCCGCGTTGCCTGACGAGACGGCCATTGAAGCGATCAAGCACGGTCTGCCCTCCCGCCTGGTTCGGGAAATGAGCCGGCGGCTGGACCTTCCCGTGGAGGGGCTTGCGTTGCCCCTTCAGTTGACCGCCCGGACACTGCATCGCCGGATGCAGGAGGGAACGTTGTCGCAATCGGAATCGGAACGGTTGCTGGCACTCGCCCGGGTCTATTTTCGAGCGGGAGAAGTGCTCGGCGACGAAGGCAGGGCACGGGGTTGGATGACATCCAGTCCGCCGGTGCTGGCAGGCAGGACGCCGCTCGAATGCATGGAGACGTGGCTGGGCATCCGGCAGGTGGAAACGGTCCTGGGACGGATCGCGGGCGGCGTTTACTCATGAAGGTGACGGCGTATCGCCTGGTGCCCCGGGCCTTCGCCGGGGGAGCATTTAACGGCGAGGGCGCCCGGCAATGG
>DATKEE010000165.1:0-7138 GCA_035544555.1 Candidatus Methylomirabilota bacterium | reverse complement strand
CCGCAATCCCCCGCACGCCGCGTCAAATCCCCCGTTGATCACCTGCTCGTCCACCACCCGGTTCACCCACGCCACCGCCAGTGTCACCCCCTCAACCGCCCGCACCGCTCCGCTCCACACCCGCCGGTCCAGCCAGTCGCTCACCCACGCCAGCCACGACGTCAGCCTGCCAATCGTGAACGCGTAAAACTCATCCACCCGGAAGGCGTCCGCCAGCGTCCGGAACAGCGCCGGCCGCCACACCTCGATCGGATCGGGATCCTCCGCCCGTTCCCGGGTCTCCAGTCCATACCACCAACAGCCCGCTCCAATCCCCGCCGCCGCCAGCAGCGAGGACACCCCCATCATCAGCAGTGTCGATCCCCAGTGGATGTCATGCATCCCTTCGCCCAGGAACCGCTGGAACCCCGGCCAGAACGGCGTGCCCAGGAATCCCACGATCACCGCGCCCGCCGCCAGCACCACCAGCGGCAGCGTCATCTCCCGCGGACTCTCATGCGGCGCTTCCGCCTTCCCGCCAGTCTCTCCCGTCCGCGCGTTCCGTTGATCCCCGCGGTACGTTCCGAAGAACACCAGACACATCTGCCGCGTCATGTAAAACGCCGTCAACAACGCCGCAAAGCAGCCCAGCAGAAACGGAATCCTCGACCCTCCCCATCCCCACGCTGAATGCAGAATCTCGTCCTTGCTCCAGAATCCCGCGATCAATGGAACCCCCGCCAGCGACATCATCCCCACCGCGTAAGTCAGGAACGTCACCGGCATCCGGCTCCGCAATCCCCCCATCCGCCGGATGTCCTGTTCCCCGTGACACCCGTGAATCACCGATCCCGCCCCCAGAAACAACAGCGCCTTGAAAAACGCGTGCGTGATCAAATGAAACATCCCCACCGCCACGCCCCCCGTTCCCAATCCCAGAAACATGAACCCCAGTTGCGAAACCGTTGAATACGCCAGGATGCGTTTGATGTCGTACTGCGCCACGGCAATCATCGCCGCAAACACCGCCGTGATCGCCCCCACCCACGTCACCACCGACAACGCCGCCGAACCCGCCGCCGCCGCGTCCACGCCCGCCGCCGCCCCCATCAATGGAAACACCCGCGCCACCAGGAACACGCCCGCCGCCACCATCGTCGCCGCATGGATCAACGCGCTCACCGGCGTCGGCCCCTCCATCGCGTCCGGCAACCACACGTGCAACGGCACCTGGCCCGACTTCCCCGCCGCCCCGCAGAATATCAACAACGCAATCGCCGTCGCCACCGACATCCCCACCGCCGTCGTCAGCCCCGCCAGCCGCCCCAGGGACGCCGCCTCCATCGAGCCCGCCCCCGCGTCGTAAAACCACAGCGTCCCCGTCTCCCGGTAAAGCCACAGCATCCCCAGAAACAATCCCAGATCCCCGATCCGCGTCGTGATGAACGCCTTCTTCGCCGCCGCCGCCGCCTGGGGCTTGTGATGCCAGAACCCGATCAACAGATACGACGCCAGCCCCACCAGTTCCCAGCAGACGAACAACAGCAACAAACTGTTCGTCATCACCAGCCCCAGCATCGCCGCCGCAAACAACGACAGAAAACAAAAGAACCGCGTGTAGTTCCCGTCCTCCGACATGTAGCCCGTGCTGTAGATGAAAATCCACAGCCCCACGAAGGTCACCATGAACAGCATCAACGCCGAAAGCGGATCCAACACCCACCCGAATCCGACCACCGCCGTCCCCGTCTCCACCCAGGCAAAATTGATCACGTCGCGGAACCCGTCCCCATCCGACATCACCGCCACCAGCGCCGCGAACGAGAATCCCAGCGCCAGCACCATCGATCCAATCGCCAGCCCCGCCGCCGCCCGCCGCTGACGCCGGTTCAACAAGGCAGTGATTCCCGCCGCCACCAGCGGCAGCACCGGAATCAACCAGAGATTGCGCCCGATCCAGGTCATGAAAACAATCCGGCCCTCATCCCTTCATCGAATGAATCCGATCCAGGTTCACAGTCTTGAAGTGCCGATACACTGCGATGATCAACGCCAGACCCACCGCAGCTTCCGCCGCCGCGACAGCGATTGAAAAAATCACGAACATCACCCCGCCCGCCGCGTCCCCCGCCCCGTAACGCCAGAACGCGATGAAGTTCAGATTCGCCGCGTTCAACATCAATTCGATCCCCACCAGCACGATGATCGCGTTGCGCCGCGTCACCGCCCCGGCAAACCCGATGGCAAACAACAACGCCGACAGAAGCAGATAGGATTGAAGCGTCGTCATGGTTCCCGATGCCCCGGTTCTTTTTCCTTTCCGATCCCCTTGCCCGGTCCGTCGCCGGCCGCGTCCTCCGCCCGGGGAGCCTCCTCCCGGAGCGCAATGATCACCGCTCCGATCAACGCCACCGTCAGCAACAACCCGACGACTTCGAGCGGCACCACATACCACGTCATCAACAGGTCGCCAATCTCCCTCACCGTCACCCCTCCGGACAGCGCCACCCGATCAGCGCCGACTCCGCTTCGATGAATCGCCATCGACAACACCCCGAACACGATCAGCGCCACCGCGAGTCCCGCCACCCACGTCGCTGAAAACGGCCGCGCCTGCGCCGTATCCAGCGGCCGTGTCAGCAGGATGGCGAACACGATCAGGATCGCCACCGCCCCGATGTAAACCAGCACCTGCGCCAGTCCGACGAATTCCGCCCCCAACGCCAGATACAAACCCGCCAGCCCGGCGAACGTCACCGCCAGGCTCAACGCGCAGTGCACCAGATTGCGGAGGGTCATCGCGCCCACGGCACCCATCAGCACAATCAACGCAAGGATGGAAAAACCCGGATTCATGAATTGTCCCGAAAATCGTCCCACCGGCTTCTGCGGCGCATGCCACCCGCGCCGGTCTGGAGAACCGTGTCCCGCCGCCCGGCGAACCTGGGTTCAATCGGCAAACCGATACGTCCGTTTGCGGAATCCGCCCGGCCGGCCCAGGAGCAGTCCCAGTCCCACATACGGCACCGCCAGCAGAACCGCCCCGATCAACCAGCCCGCCAGACCCCCGCCCACGTAATGCCAGACCGCCGCCACCACCAGGTTGATCAACGCCATCGGCAGCATGAACGTCCACGCAAATCGCATCAGTTGATCCATCCGAAGGCGCGGCAGCGTCGCGCGAACCCAGATCAGCACGGCGATCAAAGCACACAGCTTCGCAAAAAACCAGAACCACGACGGCAGCCACGCCAGCAACGACACCGGCGCCGACCACCCGCCCAGAAACAGCGTCACCGCCAGCGCGCTCACCGCGAACAAGCCCAGGTATTCGCCCAGGAAAAACAACGCGAACTTGAAGCCCGAATACTCCAGATAATAGCCCGCGATGATCTCCGACTCCCCCTCGGGAATATCAAACGGTGAACGGTTGGATTCCGCGGTCGCCGCCACGAAAAACAGGAGAAACCCGGCCAGCCCCCACGGCGTGAACACATGCCATTGCGGCAAGCCGTGCCAGAAATCCGCCTGCACCCGCACGATCTCCACCAGCGACAACGTCCCCGCCATCATCACCACGGTCAGCGACGACACGATCAACGGCACCTCGTAGCTGATCATCTGCGCAATCGCCCGCATCGCCCCCAGCAGTGAATACTTGTTCCGGCTCGACCAGCCCGCCATGAACACCGCCAGTTCCGACGACGCCCCCACCGCGAAGAAAAACAACAAGCCCGCGTCCAGATCGATGGCCGCCATGTTCCGCCCGATCGGGAGCACCGAGAACGCGAGAAACACCGGCACCACCAGGGCCAGCGGCGCCAGAAAATGCACCAGCCGGTCCGCCGCCCGCGGCACCACGTCCTCCTTCGTCAATGTCTTCAACCCGTCCGCCACCGGCTGCAACCACCCAAACGGCCCCACCCGGTTCGGACCCAGCCGGTTCTGAAACCGCCCCAAACCCTTCCGCTCGACAATCGTCGTGATCGCGAACAACAGCGCGAACACGCTCACAATCGCGCTCACCGACAGCAGGATCGAGGACAGCGGCTGCAACGCCGGCGGCATCCATTCCACAAGCCAATGCTTGGCGTTGACGAAGATTTGATCGGCGGCCTCCCTCATGCCGTTCATGCCTTGCCCGGGGGAGTTGACTTTTTGCCGGATGCCGGCGACGCGGCCCCGCCTCCGGCCTTGGCATCAGCGCCCGTCTTTTCCCCGGCTTTGGCTTCCGCGTCTGCCCTGGCTTTCGCTTCCGCCTTCGCCACTTCCGCCTCCCGACGCGCGTCAATCTCCGCCGCCTCCGTCGGATGAATGCGCTGGTAATGCTCGTTCGACCGCGCCAGTTCATGCTTGTCGAACAACAATCCCCCGAACCGGTCCGTCCGGCTCAGCTCGAATTCCGTGTCCATCTTGATCGCGTCGAACGGGCACACCTCGACGCAGATCTGGCAGCTCATGCACACCGAAATGTCGATGTCGAACACCTTCGGCTGAAACTGCGGCTTGCCCACGAAGTCCGGCTTCTTCTCCCGGTCCTTCACGATGTAGATGCACTTGGGCGGGCATTCCTTCTCGCAAATCTGGCACGCCACACACCGCAACCCCGCCATCGGATTATCCCCGTCATACACCAGGAACGGAAAATTGCGCGCGTTCTCCTTGGGCGCCAGCCGCTCCTCCGGATACTCGACCGTCACCAGCCGCTCCGGATCGGCGTAACTCCCGAAGAAGTTTCGCGCCGTCTCGGCCATTCCCTTGATGATTCCCGTGCCCAACATCGCGTCAAAACCTATAGGAGCCTGTCTGAAAATTGCAATGAGTCCTGCGGCGAGGGATTTTGTCGTCTGCCGAGGCGGCGAAGTCCGCGCATCCCCTCTGCGGGCTGTAAGGACTGAGCCAACGAAAGCAGACGGCAAAAGCACCGCCGCCCGTAGGGTTTTCGTGGAAACGGCTGTCTGGATGGCGTTGCTCCTCGGTCATCACGCATGGGCGGGACTCCCTCGTCGCGCCTTGCCAGCCAGCCTTTTCCACGAATACAGGACCCATTGGAATTTTCAGACAAGCTCCAAAGCAAAAACCGCCGCGGAGAAAGCGTGGATTCCAGCTCATTCCCCTCATCGATCCACCTCCCCCAGCACAATGTCCACGCTCCCCAAAATCACCACCGCGTCCGCCACCGTCTGCCCCAGACACATGTCCTCGAGTATCGTCAGGTTGATCAGGCTCGGCGGACGCACCCGATAACGATACGGATTCGGCGATCCGTCACTGATCAAGTAAAACCCCAGTTCCCCCTTCGGCCCCTCGATCCTTCCATACGCCTCGCCCGGTTTCGGCCGAAACCCGCGCACCTTCGCCTTCGCGTCCATCACCGGCCCCCCGGGAATCTCGCGCAACGCCCGGTCCAGAATCTTCAACGATTCCCGCATCTCCAGCATCCGCACCATATACCGGTCATACACGTCGCCGTGATCCCCCAGCGGCACCCGGAACTCGAAGCGATCATAAATCCCGTAGCGATCCACCTTGCGAATATCGTAATTCACGCCGCTCGCCCGCAGCATCGGCCCCGTCACACTCGCGTTCACCGCCAGTTCCGCCGGCAACACCCCCACTCCCTGCGTGCGCGCCAGTACAATCTCATTCTCCGAAATGAACCGCTCATACTCGTCCAGAAACCGCCCAAACCGGTCCACTACCGCCCGCGCCCCCTCCATCCAGCCCGATGGCAGATCGCATCGACATCCCCCAAACCTCATGTAATTGCACATCATCCGCGCGCCGGTCAGTTCCTCGAACAGATCGAGTATCTTCTCCCGCTCGCGAAACGCGTACATCAACGGCGTCCCCAGCGCCCCCATGTCCTGCAATAAAAAACCCACCAGCGACGTGTGATTCACCAGGCGCGTCAGCTCCGCCGTGATCACCCGGATATACTCCGCCCGCTCCGGCACCTTCAACCCCGCCAGCTTCTCCACGCTCAGCGCGTAGGCCCAGTTGTTCGTCAGTGAACAAAAATAATCCAGCCGGTCCGTGTAGGGCATCGACGCCAGATAGGTCGTCTTCTCGGCGATCTGTTCGTGATTCCGATGCAAATAGCCAAACACCGGCTTCAACCGCGTCACCGTCTCCCCGTCCAGCACGACGTCCATCCGGAACACCCCGTGCGTCGAGGGATGATGCGGTCCCATCGAAACCTCCAGCATGGTCACATCCGCCGCCTCCGCGGATGTTCCCTTCGCCAAAAGTTCATACGCGCCTGCCGGCGGCCGGGCCGCAACTTCGCTCATCCTTCTCCTCCCTTCGTCGCGCTCGCCTTCGCCCGCGCCAGCACCTCGTCGTGCGGCGTCGGCTCATATTCGTAGTCGTCCGGATCCACGTAATCCTTCCGCATCGGATGATCCTTGAACTCCTCCCACATCAACAACCGACGCAAATCCGGATGCCCCTCGAAGACGATCCCATAAAGATCGTAAATCTCCCGCTCCTGCAACTCGCAGCCCCGCCACACCGGCGTCAATGACGGCAGCCGCGCGTCGTCCGTCCGGTTCCCCGTTCGCACTCGCAAAATCACCGGACCATGCTTCTTCTCCATCGAGTACAGATGATACACCGCCTCCAGATACCCGGGCCGCCGGCGTTCCTCCGTCTCCTCAACCTCCTTCCCCTCCACAACCTTCCGCGTCTTCACCTTCTCCACCGTCTCCGGCCAGTCCACTCCCGTTACATTCGATGCGTAATCCAGCCGCAGCTCCGCGTCATCCCGCAGGAACCGCGCGACCGCCGGAGCATGCGCCCTGTCCAACAACAGACCCGGCTGGTTCGCCGGACTGTCGTTGGCGATCACCTCGACGACGGCCCCCGGCACCGCCGCCTCAATCCGCGCCTTGATTTGTTCAACGGTTTCCACAGTTGCGCTAATCCTTGCGTGCCGGCGCCGGCGGACGCCAGACATCGGGATTCTTCGATGGCACCAGATCGTGCTCCCCGAATTGCGGCACGGGATACTCCCCCGGCACATCCGCGTTCAGATGCCGCGGGCGCCCATCACCCGTCAATTGCTGTCGCGCGATGGCCTTTTGCAGGGTCATGAAAGCGTGAATCAATGCCTCGGGACGCGGTGGACAGCCCGGAATGTGCACGTCCACGGGAAGAA
>DATKEE010000164.1:0-4821 GCA_035544555.1 Candidatus Methylomirabilota bacterium | reverse complement strand
GTATGCGCCAGGCGCGCGTCCATGCCACTCGCGTCGTCATTGCGCGCCAGCACCGTCCCTTGCGCGTCCGTCAGCGTCAGCAGCACGTCCAGCGGGGATCCCAATCGATTTGCCAATGCTTCGAAGACAAGCCCATCCCCCTGAATGACCGCGAACTTGAACCAGTCCACGTCTCCCGCGCTTCCCATGCGCCCGTTCACCGTCACCGGCCACTTCAGCGCTCCCGCCTGTTCCCGGGTGTCATTCGGCTCCTGCTCCATCGTTTCCTCGTGGACCCCCACATGAAAGCTCACCGGATTTGCCGCGCCCTTCTCCGTCAGCGCCCGGAATTCCTCGATCCCCGGCTTCGCGTCCTCCGCAATCCGCAACGTCAGCGACTCCGCCCCTTCCAGATTGTCTCCTGTCAGCGATAGCTTCACCTCATCGCCAACAGCTCCGCCCGGCGGAAAAATTCGATCCACATAAGGAATGGCTCCCGCCATCAGGTGATACTTGTACCCGCCGCCCCCGCGAAATTGGAAGTCGCGCAACTCGAGGAAATACACTCCGTCCTCGGGCACCTCGAAACGAATCAGCGAATCCAGCAGGTTCGCATCCTCGCTCCGCGCCAGTTCCCGGCCTTCCGCGTCCCAAAGAGCCAGCGAGGAGTCCAACGGACTTCCGCCTCGCGACGCGTGCACGTCAAACACCAGTCGCTCCCCCTTTTGAGCCTCGAATCGAAACACATCCACGTCCGCCGCCACCTGCATCCGGCCGGCGATGGCCGCCGGCAGTTCGATTCTCTGCGCGGCTTCCCGATCATTGTTCGGCTCGCGCTCCGGCACCCAGGGCGCATCCACCACATGCAGCGTCACCGGATTCGACACCCCTGCTCCGGAGGCCAGTCGCGCCTCGCGCGGAGACACCGACCGGCCCGCTTCGACCTGGATTCTGACTTTCACCCGCTTGTCGTCGGGCGTTGGCGGAACCACGGAAAAGCTGTTCCCGGGTGAATCCACGTTCACAGCCTGCGTTGCGGGACGGACCACGGTTCCCGAAAAACCCGGTTCGCCACTGAACAACACCTCCTGGACTTCCGAGAGATTCTCTCCCTGGAAGGTCACTTCAACCTCCCCCCCGCGCTGAAGCCATTCCGGAAAGACCGAGTTGATTTTGGGCGCCGGTTGCGCCAATGCCGGCAGCGTCCCCATCAGAAGGAGGATCCTCCCCCAATTCGCGGCGCAGCCGATGACCCTGCCGCCGGACGACCGGCGAGTCGCGGGGGGTGCAATCGAGCGGGCCGAAACCCGCCGGAAGAGAAAAGTCATGGGCGACATGTGCATGAACCCGGAAACCACAGCCACTTCACAATCCGGACCCTCATCCAAACAAGGCCGGAATCGGCTCCGCCTGCACCAACTCGCGCGGTTGATCCAGGTGATTCATCACAATCGTGTGCGGATCGATCCCCAGCGTGTGATACACCGTCGCCAGAACCTGCGTCGGATGCACCGGATCCTCCACAGGCGAGGAGCCCGTCTCGTCCGATTTCCCATGCAGCGCGCCGCGGCGGATTCCGGCTCCGGCCATCAGGGCCGTGTAACAATACGGCCAGTGGTCCCGTCCGTCCGGCGCGTTGCCATTGCCGGACGTGCTCACGCCCAGCCGCGGCGAACGCCCGAACTCGCCAATCGCCACCACCAGCGTATCCTCGAGCATTCCGCGCTGATCCAGATCCTCCAGCAGCGACGACAACCCGCTGTCCAGCTTCGGGCAATGCAGATCGCGCAACGGTCCGAAGTTCGCCGCGTGTGTGTCCCAGGCATCCACCGTTGGATTGCCATTGGCCACCGCCGGCCAGTTCATCTGCACGAAGCGCGTGCCCGCCTCGATCAACCGCCGCGCCAGCAGGCATCCCTGCCCGAACGTGTGCCGTCCATACCGGTCGCGAACCGAATCCGGTTCCTGGGTCAGATCGAACGCGTTCCGCGCCCGGCCCGACAACACCAGATCGAAGGCCTTCTGGTAATAACTGTCCAGCGCGTACGATTCGACCGCCTTGTCGATCTCCGGCATCGCCTCGTTGACCTTCCGCAACAACGACGCGCGCCGCTCGAGACGCTCCCGGCTCACGTCCTCGCGCAGCGTCAGGTCGTCCAGTTTGATCTCCTTGTTCGGGTCCTGATAGAAGTAGTACGGATCGTAGGCCGGCCCGAGAAAGCCCGCCGTGCCGCCCTTGCCGATCACGTTGCTCTCCTGCAGCGGACGCGGGAGCATCACGAACGGCAGCATCGGCACGTCGTTCGGCCGCAACCGCACCACCTGCGATCCTATGTGCGGAAAGTCATTCGGCGCCGGCGGCTCCAATTGACCCGAGGGCGACACCCGGTCCGGAGTGTAACCGGTCATCATCTGATAGATCGCCGCGGTATGATTGAACAAACCCGCCGGCGTGTAACTCACCGAGCGGATCAGCGTCGCCTTGTCGATCTGCTTCGCCAGCTTCGGCATCACCTCCGTCAGCCAGATCCCCGGCACATTCGTCCGGATGGGTTTGAACTCTCCGCGCACATTCGATGGCGCGTCCGGCTTCGGATCCCAGATGTCGATGTGACTCGGACCCCCTTGGAGGAAGATGAGGATCACGGACTTCGCCCGACCCCAGCCGGGTTTGCCCTTCAACGCCTCCGGGGCAGTCTCCGCCAGGGCCTGCAAACGCAACAAATCGCCCAGCGCCACGCCGAACAGGCCGGCGCCGCCGACCCGAAGAAATTCGCGGCGGCTGAAACCGTCGCATGTGCTGCCGGACTGTCCGGGTATCGAGAGCATGATGGTCTCCTATCGGTTGAATAAAAACGCGGGACTGTTGATCAACGCCCAGGTCAGGTCCTGGGCCATCGCCAGCCGTTCCTCCCCCTGACCCAAATCCATGGCGGCCACTTCCTCCGGCCCCGGAGGACGGTTCAGCACGGCCAGGTAAATCTCCTCGATCACGCGCCGGTTGTCCGGCTCCTCCGCCACCAGTTTCGCGATCCGGTTGTTCCCGTCGCTCACCGCCTGGCTGATTGTCGGCCCGTTGATGAGGCTCAACGCGTGCGACAGCGTCACGTTGCTTGTCCGTTCGCACTCGCACGCCGACTGTCGCTTCGGCCGTCCGAACAAGGCCAGAAAATCACTCCCGTCCACCATGCCGTCCGGCAGTTCCACCGGACGCGTCCCCGCCGGCATCCCCGCGAACCGCAACTCCGTCCCCGTCGCCACCGCCACCGCGTCGAGCAGTTGCTCCGCGCTCAACCGGCGCGGCAGGGCGTGCGAGAAATTGACGGCATCATCCGCGTTCCATTCGTTGGCCCGCAACGACCGTTGATACGTTCGCGAATTGCAGATCACGCGCATCAGGTGGCGCAGATCATAGCCACTCTTCTCGAACTCCGCCGTCAGGGCGTTCAGCAGTTCGGGATTGCCCGGTGGATTGCTCCCGCGAATATCGTCCACCGGCTCGATGATTCCCCGGCCCAGAAAGTAACTCCACAGCCGGTTGGCCATCGCCTTGCCGAACAACTCATTGTCCTTCGAGGTCAGCCACTCCACGAACGCCTCCCGCCGGTCCGTCTCCACCTCCGGCGCCTCGCCGAAGGGCACCAACGGCTCCACGGACAGGCCCGTCTTCGGATGTTCCATCTCCCCGCCTTCGAACTTCCGATACACAATCTCCTCCGCCGTCACCGGCACCCGGTCGCCCGTCGCGCTTCGAACCGATTCCTTGCCGATGTTTCCGCGCTTGAACCCCACCCGCGTGAAGTAGGCGCCGAACTGGTAGTATTGTTCCTGGGTCCACTTCTCGAAGGGATGATCGTGGCACTTGTTGCAGTTGAATCGCACCCCCAGAAAGGTCTGGCTGATGTCCTCCGTCATCTTCCCCGGCTCCCGCAACGCCCGCAGGTAATTCACCTCCGGATTGTGAAACGAACTCCCCCGCGCCGTCAGCAACTCGCGCGCGAACCGGTCGTAAGGCTCGTTCGCCGCGATGGATTTCCGGATCCAGTCGCGAAACACCCAGACGCCCTTCTCCCCAAGACTCTCGCTGTTGCATTGCAGCAAGTCCGCCCACTTGTTCGCCCAGAACTCCACGAATTCCCCGTTGCCGATCAATTCGTCCACCCACCGCGCCCGCTTCTCCCGGCTGGGCGCCGGATCCTCCAGGAAGTCCCGCACCTGGTCCGTTTTCGGCGGCCGGCCGGTCAGATCCAGCGACACCCTCCGAATGAACTCCGCGTCCGTGCACAGTTCCGATGGCAGGATCCGCATCTTCCTCAGCTTCGCGTTCACGTGCGTGTCGATGAAGTTCCACTCCGGTTCCTCCACCCACGCGAAGCCGCCGCGATCCCCCATGACCGTCACCAACCGCGTCGCGTACGAACCTTCATAGCGGATCAACACCGCCGATTCCCCGCGCCGGATCGCCGTGACCTCGCTCCCGTTCACATTCGCGATCTCGTCGTTGTTGCTGCTGAAGATTGCCTCCCGCGTCACGTCCCGGATCGAACCATCCGGATAATGCGCCAGCACCAGCAGATGCTGACGGCGCCCGGGCAGATCGAGACGGACCTCGTCGGGCATCACCTCGATCCGCGTCGCGCGACCTTCAGCCATCGACTCAAATCGCGCGCCTTCCGCGATCCATTGGCGCAGAAGCCCATGTTCGCGCGAACCGGGCCGGATCACCTGCCCGCCTTCGTGTGGGACATCGGCCGTCGGCTTCAACAACATCAGGCTTTGATCGACATCCACGCGGTTGAACCGCCGGCCCGAAATGTCATTGATCAATGCCTGGTAATCGAA
>DATKEE010000163.1:0-5189 GCA_035544555.1 Candidatus Methylomirabilota bacterium | reverse complement strand
GCGTTCAGGCCGCCGAGCATCTGCAAAAAGCCACCACTTCCCGGTGGAGGAACTTTTGCCCCCCAATATCTCTCGAATCCAAATTACCGCACCTGCGGCACGGCAATCGCACCCTCACGGGGGACTATTCCCCGAAGCTGTCCCGCGGTTGACTTCCTGTTACGTGCTCTGAACAATATTGTATGAAAGACACAATCCATGATCTCGATATGGTGGCCCTGCTGAAGGACCGGCCAGACAGGGGTTTGGTGGCGGGTCAGGTTGGGACAGTGGTCCAGAGCCTTGGTGACGATCACTTCGAGGTGGAGTTCAGCGGAGATGACGGGCGCGCATACGCGATGGCGGCGCTACCAGCGCACGAACTCATGGTGCTGCACTATTCACCGGTTAGTGCGTAAATGATCCGAACCAGGCGCCAGGGCCAAAACGATGGCGACGCCCTTTCTGTTTAGCGGAGTTGGCTCATCTTTGACGTTGCACAGAAGCGCTCCCGTGACCCTCCACTGCATCGGACATTTGCCTGGCTGGCAGCCATCCATCTTTTTGCTTACGTCGCGTTTTTCATGGTGTCCCTTGGGGTTGCCAGAGAATACAGGGGGCTCGCGATCATTTCAGGTGGCGGATGTTGTCGAAGTGTGGGGAGAGAGGAACATGCAGGCTAACATATCCGCGCTGCGCAATGCCCTCGCCATCTGCCCGGCGTGGGTGCACTCTTTGGTCGGCCGCGCATGTTCCTGCTAAATTGAGGTGTCATCATGAATCGTCGTCAATTCCTTGCGTCCGCCCTTGGCGCCGCAGCTGCGGCATCCTCCGCCCGTGCGGCAGTCGCTCCGAACCGCATTCTACTTCGTTCGTCCTGGCAGACGGTGAACATCGGCGACATTGCCCACACACCGGGCATGCTTGCGCTGCTGGAGGAACACCGGCCAAAGGACATCGTCACCCTGTGGCCGAAGGGGCTGAACGCGGAGGTCGAGAGGCTGCTGACCGACCGATTCCCAGGACTGGCCATAGCCCGCACCAAGGAAGAACAGGACGTGGCTCTGGCGGCGTGCGACTTCTTCCTTCACGGGTCCGGTCCGGGACTGGTGGGCGCCGCCGAGGCGGAACGGGCCCGGCAGGCGGGCAAGCCTTACGGATTCGCCGGCGTCACCCTTTCCGACGAGGAGCTGAAGAACCACCGCGCACTCCTGGCCGGGGCGAAGTTCGTGTTCACGCGCGACACTGACTCCCTCCGGGCCTTCCAGAAGGCCGGCATCAAGGGACCGAAGGCGGCGTTCGGGCCGGACGCCACCTTTGCTCTCGACCTGCGTGCTGAGTCGGCGGCCGACGAACTCCTCACGGAGCACGAATTGGAGGCCGGCCAGTTCCTTTGTGCCGTGCCCCGCCTGCGCTGGACGCCGTACTGGGAGATTAACCCGGAGACGACGAAGCCGAACCCGCAGCGGAGCGCCGTCAACGAGGCCTTCGCCGATCGGGACCACGCCAAGATGCGGGAGGCCATCGTCGCCTGGGTGAGCGAGTTCCGGCGGAAGGTGTTCCTGGTGCCCGAGATGACCTACGCGGTGTCCCGGCTGAGGCCGCTGCTGTACGACCCCCTCCCGAAGGACGTGAAACGGAGTGTCGTGGTCCTCGACCGGTACTGGCTGACAGGCGAGGCGGCGAGCGTCTATGCGCGGGCGGCAGCGGTGATCAGCTTCGAGATGCACTCCCCGATCATCGCTGTGGCGGCCGGGACGCCGGCGGTACTGCTGCGGCAGCCGACGGATACCCGGAAGGGGCAGATGTGGCGGGACGTCGGCCTGGATCGGTGGATTTTCGAAATCGACGACACCACGGGAAAGGAGGTCGCCGGGCGACTCGTCGAGATCGGGAGGGATCTGTTGGCCGCCCGCAAGATCGCGGAGAAGGCGCGGACGTTCGCCCGCGAGCGGATGGCGGCGATGGTAGCCGAGGTTGGCTGAACCCTTGGGCCAGGCGGCTCAGGCCGACCAACCGGTGGCGGTGTGATGGTTATTGCGAGGCGCCGGCGTGTCGTGTGTCGTTGTGCGGACGGCTCTGGAAGTTCAGTACCCGTTCGAACTTTGGAAAGGGTTCGCCATCGACTTCCACCCAGCCCCGGATCACGAGATCGGGTCGGACCGCGGATCGGGGTTCGAAATCAAAGTCGCGACCTTCGGCCCATTCGATACGGTGCTCGTCCAGTCCGCCGAACCAGTCCCCCGGATTGCCAGTGGTGGTGTCGGCGGAGGAGATGTCCAGAGGCACCCAGCCGAGTCCGGGGGCGAAGAAGGTGGGCCAGCAACGATAACCAGGATCGTGATCCCTGCCTTCGTTTTCGGGTTTGAGGCGGCTGCCGTACATCAGGCGGCATGGGATCCCGCGGGCACGGCAGAGGGCGATGAAGAGCGCGTGTTGGTCGGTGCAGCAGTCGCCGCTTCCCTGGAGGCATTCCATGGCGTCCCCGAGGCACAGACCCTTGGGGGTGGGTCCGAATTTCGAGTAGTGATCGCTCTTTTCGATCACGAAATCGAAGAACTTGCGCGCCAGCAGAACCGGATTGGTCTCGGCACCGGCGAGGTCGTCGGCGATCTTCTGAATTTCCGCGTTCACCTCCATGTGCTTCTCGTCGAGTCGCAACTCGCTGGCGAAGGCGGCGCGGTGTTGATCGGTGATTGGACCCGCTTTGGCGGGGTCAGCGAGGCCGCTCAAGGCTTCGCGGATGACGCTGAATTCAGTGACGAGGCGGAAGGGACGGTCCGGGTTGGCGTCGGCTTCGACGTAGATCCAAGAGCGTCCGTAGCGCGGGTCGCGGGTGATGCGGAGTGAATCGGGAGCTTCCAGGATGCGGAAATCGAGGACCTGTTGACCGGGCTGGTTTTCGGGCATCCAGAACCAGCCGCGAATGCGTTTCGCGTCGTCGGGCAGTTCGTTTACGGAATAGGTCTGGCGAATCTCGTAAACGGTATCGGCGAATGCGCCGGGGGTGTGGCTGGAGGACAGCGCGGCGAGACAGGCGATCAGGAGGCAGGCTTGTGGCCGCACGAAGGCAGAGAGGTTTGGATTCATGGGTTTGGCGGGTTTATATCATGGCGGGGAGCGGCGAAGCGATGGATCGGGGGCGAAAGCGTGGTGGGCAGGGGTGATGTGGAGCGCGGAGAGGATAATCCGGCACCGGGCGGACGGTTTGCACGGGCGGTGGAGGCCGGCTCCGGAGGGTGGAAACCGGGGATTCGTGCGAGGATGGATTCAGCGCGGCGCATTCAGAATCTCCAGTTCAGGTCGAGGCGAAAGCGATTGCCGTCCTGCACCGTGGTGATGGCTTCGACGAGGTAGAGCCGTGCGAGCAGATTGAGATTTTTCGAGAGCGCATACCCGACGCGGAACTCGTGGCCTTTGAAGTCGCTGGAATCCGTCTGGGCGCCAGAACCGAAACGCACCCAATCATCCTGGGCATAGGACGCGTTGACCGCGAATGTTTCGATGTGGGCGTAGTAATATCCCAGCAACCAGTCGTGTTGGTCGCTCAATGTTCCCGCTTGAATGGACAGCACGTAACCCAGCGTCTCGTCGGTCGTGTCTGCGGGTAAGGGGGCGACATCAGCCGCGTTGTAGTCCTGGAAGTTGTGGAACAGATCCGCGCCAAGGGAGATGGGAATCTCCCTCCAGGCGAAGGCATACTGCGCGTTGGCGACTCCGATGAGGTAATCCCGTTCCCCGTTTCGGTTCAGGAGATTAACCGGGTCATCCTCGCCGTCGAGGTAATGCGCGCCCGCGGCGAACGTCAGGCGTGAGGCATCGATGGGAAGGGAGAGTTTCACCTGACCCGCGATCATGCGGCCGTGCAGGTCGTAACCTCCATCGGGGAGGTAGAACGCGCCGGCCGTGGCGGTGAAGTCGGTTTTGCCCAGCGGGCGGCGATAGCTTCCCGCCAGCCCGGTGGGAGTGACGTCCTCGTCCCAGAACAGTTCGTTCTGCTGCCAGAAGGGCGACGTATTGCGTCCGGCCCATGCGGAAATATTATCCTGCGCATATTGCGCGAAGTAACGGTCCACGACGAAGTCGAGATCGTCACGAACATCATCATCGCCGACGAATGTCAAATGGGGAGACTGCTGGCTTCGGCTGTTGCCGGTGCGAACGCGGGCTCCGGCAGTCCAGGATTCGGCGAGGTTGTAATTGAATCCGAAACGGGCGCGCAATCGACCGCGATGACGGTCATCGCGCGGAACCCCGGCGGCGGTCTGCGAGTCCCAATCCGCCTCGTATCGAAGCCGGATATCCCCGTAGAAGTTGAGGTTCGTGTTGTGGTCGATCCAGTCCAGTCCGGTCGCGGCGGGGAGGGTCATGGTGCCGGTGACGAGGAGGCCTCCAAGGCCAAGAAAGATCGGAAGCGGGTTCATGACGGAAAGGGAGGGTCGGTTATTGAGGACATAGGTCCGGGTATTGGGTACGCGCGAATTCGTATCGTGGCTCGACGGTTGTGGGAACCTGTGTGGGAGAGGTTGGCGGAAACGGGTGGCGAAGTGCGCGGATCGGGGGGCGAACCGATTACCTTGGACGTCTTCGCGAAGAGTACGAACAGAAAGTTGCCGGCTTCATTTAGAGCCGGTCTGAGGATTCGTAACTATTCAGGCCAAAAACCACGAATGGACACGAATTCACACGAATGAAGGCAAAGGCATCGGAACGCCGGTCTCCGACCCGGCTCGTGACGAATGTGAGGAATCGCGCCGGGTTAGAGACCGGTCTTCCGTTCTACGCAGGCGGCGGTGAGGGCGGGTTGGATATTCCAGTAAACTCCTCGTCAGTCCGCCAGTTTTAACCAGGCGAGCGTTCGGTTCAGAGTCCGCAGTTCGAGGTTAAGCTGAACAGTTACGACGCGCGAAGATCGAAAGCGGTGCGGCACTGGAGCAGGCGCGGATTGGACGGTGAATCGAATGGGGTGAGATGCCTGGGGGTATGGGGCGTTGATCGCGATCTGTGGGAGAGTGATCCGACTGACGTCGGATGCTACGCGGTGGTGGCAGCGGACGTGAGTCCGCTCTGACACTCGTTGGCGGGGCAAGGTGCGCGGTAACTGTTCAGGTCAACTCCGCATTGAAACGCTAATCCACACTGATAAACGCTGATCCCTCCAGCCTTGGTCTTCTGAAAAGGTTCGAGTGAAAACAGGAACTCCCCGTGCA
>DATKEE010000162.1:0-2407 GCA_035544555.1 Candidatus Methylomirabilota bacterium | reverse complement strand
GACGGTGATGGTGGAGACGGCGACCTTGCTGAGGAACCAGGCGGTGATGGCGCCTTCGCCGTGGCCGGTGACTTCGACGAGACCCTCCTCGTTGACGTGGGTGACGGAGGCGTTGGCATCGTTGTATTTGGCCCAGTGGGTGACGTCCCTGGAAGTTCCGTCGTCGAAGTGGGCGCGCACGCTGAGTTGTTGTTCCTGGCCCATTTGCAGCACGACCTGCGCGGGCAGGATCTCGATGCGTTCGATGCGCGGGTCATCGGCTTTCGGACCCGGGGTTCCGGCGGCGATCCAGTCGGCGAGAATCCGGTAATCCGTGGAATCGACCTCGAAAAGCTTGCCCCCCTTGTGAGGGACGGCCCCGCTGGGTTTGAGGAGGAGAAGACTGCGCGCGGGATCCTCGGGGACAATGCGGCGTCCCAACGCGTGGCGGGTCAGGGCCAGGAAATCCCCGGCGTCATCGTAACCGCGGAGGGAGAGACGGAAGCCGTTCTGACCGGCGGCCGCGCCATGGCAGGCGCCGGAGCTGCAACCGGCCTTCGCGAGAACGGGCTGGACCTGGTTGCGGAAGCTGACGTCCGCAGTGCAAGGGAGGAGGGAACCCAGCAGGAGGGAGAGCACCGCCGATGGGAGGAGTTGATGAGGGGTCATGAGCAGGGTTCGGAGCGCCAATGCCAGTACGATAGGTTCCCTGCGACGTGTCGAAGCCGGCGGGTTGAGCGGCAGTGGGGGCAGGGTGAAAGCAAGTGAGGCATGCGCGTCGTCAAGGATTTATCCGGGGGATGGGCTCAAAACAATTCGCGGATGGGCTGGGTGCCGAAGTCCACCAGTGGGAATGGACGCGCCTGCGGTCCGGGGAGGTGGGTTTCGAGATCGAGGCCGAGGCTGTGATAGACGGTGGCAACGACCTCGGCGGGGTTCACGGGGCGTTCGACAGGATACGCGCCGATGTCGTCGCTTTTCCCGATGACACGGCCGCCTTGGATGCCGCCGCCGGCGAAATAAACGGTCCAGCATTGGGGCCAGTGATCGCGTCCCCCGGCCGGATTGATTTTCGGGGTGCGGCCGAATTCGGCGAGATTGCAGACGAGGGTGTTGTCGAGCATGCCGCGATCGACGAGGTCCTCGATGAGGGCGCTGTAGCCCTGGTCGTACATGGGGGCGACGATGTCCTTCATGCCGGCGATCGAGGTGAAGGGTTTGGAGCCATGGATGTCCCAGGTGATTTCATCGAAGACGGTGATGAAGGTGTTGATGGTGACGAAGCGGACGCCGGCCTCGACGAGGCGGCGGGCGAGCAGACAGCACTGGCCGAAGCGGGTCATGCCGTAGCGTTCGCGGACCTTGGGGGGTTCCTGCGAGAGATCGAAGGCATTGCGGGCGCGGTCGCTGGTCATCAGCCGCCAGGCCGAGGCGAAATTGGCGTCCATCAATTCCGCGCCGGGACTGGCCTCGAAGTTCCGCACCGTGTCATCGACAAGGTCCCGGAGGTCGCGGCGTCGTTGGAGACGGATTTCGCCGATCTCGGAGGGCGGACGGAGATCGGGGACCTGGAAGTCGGGTTTGGAAGGATCGGCATTGAGCGTGAAGGGATCATAGGCTTTGCCGAGAAACCCCGCGTCCTGGCCATGGGGCATGTTGCCTCCGGTTGGGCCCATCGGTTCGGGAAGGATGATGTGCGCGGGAAGTTCATTGCGACGGCCATGGAGGTATTCGAGGGCGCAGCCGGCGTGAGGGGTGTTGATGCCGCCGGTGAAAAGGCGCCCGGTCTGCATCATCTGATGTCCGGTGTCGTGGACGGCCGGGGCCGTGTGATAACAGGTGCGAACCAGGGAGAATTTGTCGGCGATTTTCGCGTGTAGCGGGAGAATCTCGGCGACTTGAATGTCGGGATTGTTGGTTCGGATGGGCCGGAAGGGGCCGCGAATCTCGCGCGGGGCGTCCGGCTTCATGTCGAACGTGTCGAGCTGGCTGGGCGCGCCGAGGTTGAAGATCATGATGGCGGAACGGTCGCTCTTCGAGGGGGAGACCGCGCCCATGGCCTGGAGGGCGGCGAACTTCGACCAGGTAAGCCCGATGGCGCCAAGGGCGCCGACCTGGAGGAAGTCGCGACGGGTGATGCCGTCGCAGGTGGTGATCGAGCCTTTGCCGGAGACTTTAAGCATGACGCTCAGGGGCCGTGTTGATGGTGGTGAACAGGGAGGAAGGTAACCGGCGACCGGGCCGGAGACAATGCTGAAAGGCGGGCTGAAAGGCGGGCATGGGGCGCATCGGCTCTCGCTAAAAGTGGGTGAAACATGAGTTCAACCTTTTGTTTCAGGTGTAACAAAGGTTGGTCAGCCAAAGGTTGGTCAGCCGCCGCCAGGTATCCAGGATGGGCGGGTCCAGCCGATGATTCCATCGCGTAGCA
>DATKEE010000161.1:0-3206 GCA_035544555.1 Candidatus Methylomirabilota bacterium | reverse complement strand
AGACCCGAACTTCCACTCCCTACGAACTCCCTTCATTGCCTTCGTTGCCTTCTGTGACCAATCCCAACCCATCATGGAAACGGGGAAATGATCACGTTGCATGATGACGGTGTGCCCCTCACCCCGGCCCTCTCCCAATCGATGCATGCGCTGCGCGCGACACGCAGGATTGGGAGAGGGAGAACGTCTAACGCCGAGTGCTAAACGTCGAATTGACACCGTTCGATATTCGTGCACGACGGCGTCGCTTTCATCCGCGGCTCGTGCGCTCCGCAAATTCACGGAATCTGTGTTTCCATTCCGGCTGCGGGGAGGTAGAACGACATCCCATGAATCCCGATGCACTGATCAAGGAACTCAAGCTCGAACTTCCCCCGGCACCCCAACCGATGGGCGTTTACCGGCCCTGCGTCATCTCGGGCGGTTTCGCCTTCGTTTCCGGTCATGGACCGCTCAAGGCCGACAAAAGCCTGATCACCGGAAGGGTCGGCAGGGAGCTGGATGTTCAGGCCGGCAAGGCGGCGGCCCGTCAAACGGGGCTGGCGATTCTAGCGACTTTGCAGGCCAGCCTGGGCAGTCTCGACCGCGTCAAGCGCGTGGTCAAAATCCTCGGCCTGGTCAATTCAACGCCCGATTTCACCGATCATCCCGCGGTCATCAACGGATGCAGCGAATTGTTCGCCGAAGTATTCGGGAAGCAGGCGGGCGTCGGCGCCCGCAGCGCCGTGGGGGCGGGTTCGCTGCCGGGCAACATCGCCGTTGAGATCGAGGCGATCTTCGAAATTTGAATCCCATAGAAGAATCATCTGCCCCGGTCCAGTGGCGCGCGGTGGAGAATGCGCACGAGATCGAGACCCCGGCGCTGCTGGTGTATCCGGAGCGCATCGGGGAAAACCTCCGCCGCATGATCGCGCTGGCCGGGGACACCAATCGCCTGCGTCCGCATCTCAAGACCGTCAAGATGCCGGATGTGGTCGTGATGCTCCTCGAACAGGGCATCCGGCGGTTCAAGTGCGCGACGATTTCTGAAGCGGAGATGGCGGCGGACGCGGGGGCACCCGACGTCTTGCTGGCGAGCCAGCCGGTGGGACCCAATGCCGGGCGGCTGCGCTCGCTGGTCCGAAAACATCCCCAAACCCGCTTCTCGACGATCGTTGACGACCCTGCGGCGGCGGAGGCGCTGTCGGCGGAGTTTGCCGGGGAAGGAAGGAAGCTCGAGGTGTGGCTGGACATCGATTGCGGCATGCATCGCACCGGAGTGCCGCCGGGGCGGGAGGCGTTCGATCTTCATCGCCGGCTTGGGTTGCTTCCCGGATTGGTGGTTGCCGGATTGCACGTTTATGACGGGCACATTCACGAAAGCGATCCCCACGAACGGGCGCGGCAATGTGAGGCCGCGTTCGCGCCCGTGGCCGAATTGCGAGGGGAACTCGAGCGCGAGACGAAAGGACCGGTGCGCGTCGTTGCGGGTGGGACGCCAACGTTTCCCATGCACGCGCGGAGGGGCGATGTCGAATGCAGCCCGGGCACGTGTCTGTTGTGGGACTTCGGCTACGCGGACCGGTTTCCGGACCTGGATTTTCTTCAGGCGGCTCTGGTGTTGACGCGCGTTGTGAGCCGGCCGGCCCCGGACCGCTTGTGCCTCGACCTCGGGCACAAGGCGATCGCGTCCGAGAATCCGCATCCGCGGGTGCGATTCGAACTCAATGACGCGGTGGCGGTCATGCACAGCGAGGAACACCTGGTGATCGAGAGCGGCCGGGCAGGGACGTACGCGATCGGGAACGTCCTGTTCGGCATTCCCCGGCACATCTGTCCCACGGTGGCCCTGTATTCGGAGGCGGTGGTCATTCGAGACGGGCGCGCGGCCGGGCGATGGAGGATTCCCGCCCGGGACAGGCGGCTCACCATTTGAACCATCCTCCACGAAACCATGGTTGTGGCGAACATCCCCGGATTAAGTGAAGGCGCGAGCCTGTTGGTGATCGCGGTGATCGCGGTGGTGGGTCTGGTGGTCCTGATCGCCAGATTCCGGCTGCACTCATTTCTCGCGTTGGCGGTTGCGTCGTTGTTCGTCGGGCTGTGTTCCGCAATGCCGTTGCAGGACATCGGGACCAGCTTTCAGGAGGGCGTCGGGGCGGTGTTGGGATCGATCGCCATGGTGATCGGGCTGGGGACAGTGCTTGGGAAATTGCTGGCGGAGTCGGGCGGCGCGGAGCGGATTGCGAGGACCTTGATCGGGGTGTTCGGCCCGAAACGGCTGGACTGGGCGATGGCGGCGATCGCGTTTCTGGTCGGTATTCCGGTGTTCTTTTCGGTGGGGCTGGTCCTGCTGGTGCCGCTGGTGGTCGCCGTCGCGCGCGAGACCGGCACTCCATTGCTGCGGCTTGCGATTCCCATGCTGGCGGGGTTGTCCGTGGTGCACGGGCTGGTGCCGCCGCATCCGGGGCCGATGGCGGCGATTGGGTTCATCGGCGCGGATCTCGGGAGAACGATATTCTATTCCCTGTTGGTCGGCATCCCCACGACGGTCGTCGCGGGCCCGTTGTTCGGCGCGTTGCTTGCGCGGGTGTCGCGGGCAAAGGCTGAGGGCGGGGTGATTGAATCGCATCACCGGCCTGCCGGGAAGGCGTTGCCGGGATTCGGGGTGACGGTCTTTACGATCCTGCTGCCCGTGGGATTGATGATGCTCGGGACCCTGGCCGAGGTGGCGTTGAGCGAGTCGAGCAGGCTGAAGGTCTGGACGTCGTTTGTGGGGCATCCGATCGTGGCGCTCTTGATTGCCGTGCTGGTTTCGTATTACACGCTCGGGGTTGCGCGCGGGTTCGACCGGCACCAACTCCTGCGGTTTACGGAGGATTGCGTGGGGCCGGTGGCGGGGGTGTTGTTGGTGGTGGGCGCGGGCGGCGGGTTCAATCGTGTGTTGGTGGCCGGCGGAGTGGGAGACGCCATCTCGGAATTCACGACGGGGCTCGCGTTGAGCCCGCTGGTGCTGGGCTGGCTGGTGGCGGCGTTGATTCGCGTGGCGACCGGTTCGGCGACGGTGGCGATCACCACGGCGGCGGGCATGCTCGCGCCGATGCTGGCAGGCAATGCCGGAGCCAGCGTCTCACCGGAGTTGCTCGTCCTGTCGATGGGCGCGGGCTCGTTGATTCTGTCGCACGTGAACGACGGCGGATTCTGGCTGGTGAAGGAATTTCTTCGGT
>DATKEE010000160.1:0-2989 GCA_035544555.1 Candidatus Methylomirabilota bacterium | reverse complement strand
GGTTTGCGGCCTTGGGGGAGGAGGTCGCGGCCGCCGGAATAGGAAAACTCCATGGAGAACAGACGCGGGGAGGCAACGTGAGGGGGAGCCATTCCAAACCACTGCGGACCTGCGGGCAGGGGAATGACACTCAGTCGCAAGGTTCCTTCAACGGCCCCCGAACCGGTGGCGATGGCGCGCGCGCAAAAGGAAACCCAGGACAATGGAAACCGGAGGCCGCCTGCCGGAGTGTCCCATGGTTCGAGCCGCCATCCCGCGGGCAGCGCGGCGCCGAGGGCGCGTTGGATTTGTTCGAGCGGGATGGCGGGGAGGTCCGTGCCGATCTCACGGCGCAACGCGGCAAACTGGTCCAGCAGCGCGCCCGTATGATCGGCTTCCTGGATGAGCGTTTGCAACGCCTCGGACTGCCGCGCGGGATCATCGGCGCAGACTTCGACGAGTTGGGCATTGCCGGCGATGACAGTGATGCGATTGGTGAGCTCGTGCAGGAGCCGGCTCATCAGCGCGCCACAACGCTCCAATGGATTGAGGCCGGGCTCGCCGGGGGATGGGGCGGAAGGATCGGGCATGACGATGGAACGTCGCGGAGGGTCAGTCGTTCAAGGATTGGAATTCACAGAGCATCGATTCGAGTTGATCGGGGTTGACGCCGGCGAGATCCCTGGTGGTGAGGAAGGTCAGACAGGAGCCGTCCGTCCGCCAGGCGCAATGGACCAGCAGTTCCTGGTACACCCAACGCAGCCGTGTGGCGGGTAGCCGGTGCAACTGGAAGACCTGGAACGTATCGGCGACACAGATCCACGTGTTCGCCAGCACGGATTCGCCGATCTCCGGCACGAAGGCGAGTGTGAACACGGTGTGGTCGGCGTGACGGATGCCGCAGCCCAGCACGCCGGGCATGCGTTCCTGACCGGTCAGCCATTGGTTGAGGCGGTCGTTCATCCGTGAATCGGCGGGTTGCGTCATTCCGATTGCCCGATGCGGGCGGCCAACAGTTTCATCCGCCTTCAGTGGCGGATGGGGATTGGCGGGTGGTACGGAGGAGAATGCCGCAGTCGGGCTGGATTTGGACGACGGTGCGGCCGCCGGGCCCGGTGGCCTCGATGCGGTCAAACGCGCCCGACGGCAGACCCTGGGCAAGGAGAAGCGATTTCTTCGAGAGGAACTCGAGCAGTTCGATGCGCGATTGGACGTTGGGACTTTTCCATTCGTAAAGCACGTCTGCCCGGCCCGAGCAGACGATCATTTCCTCGACGCGGACCGGGTTCTGGCGCCCCCGTCGGCGGAGGGCGGTTGCGCCGGAAGCCCTGGAGGGATCGGAGGCGGGTGTGGAAGCAGGGGGGGTGCGTTGGACGGGGGTTGACACCGTGGAATCGGCACCCCAGGGATCCGGAGTGGCCGGCGCGGAAGGTTCCGTCTGGGGAGTGCCGGCTTCGTCCCGGTTGCGGGCGGCCTCCATGACCAGGAATTCCCAGGAGTCGCCGAGGGTTTCCTCGGGGGGATCGCTCCAGGGATTGAGATTGAACTGGCCGCCTTCGAAGGCGAGCAGCGCGTTGAACGCGTCCTGTCCGCGCAGGTCGCCATACCAGGCGTGGATGATCGATCCTTCCCGCAGGAAGATTTGTCCGCGCGCTCCGCCGGCCTTGATTTCCAGCACCGAGGAATTGCGGCTGAGGCACTCCATCTGGATGATGTCCTGCAAACCCACCCGTCGCAGGACGCCGCGGAATCCGCTCTCGGGTTGGAAGCGGGTCAACTCCTTGAGAGTGGTGAAGATGGTTTCGAATCCCTCGGTGGTGCGCGGTTTTTCGAGGAACAATTCGGCGCCGTTGCTGAGGCACGCGGCGCGGTAGGATTCATCGGCGAAGCCGGTCAGGACGACCTTTTGAAGGTTTGGGAACTTGCGGTTGAGCAGGCTGAGGAGTTGGAGGCCATCCACGACCGGCATGCGGACATCGATGATCACGAGATCGATCGGATGCTCCTGCAGCATGGCCAGCGCGTCGCCGGTGTTTTCCGCCGTGTGGATGTCCCACAGCTCGCGGCTCCAGGCACCAAAGAGACGACGGATCGTCTCGAGAAAGGCGGGTTCGTCGTCGATGAAGAGGAGTTGTTTCTTCTTGTGGTGACCCTGCATGCGGCGGAGGGGTTGTGTTGCCGGGTCTGTTAAAGCATTTCGTGCGTGCTCCGGAAAGGCTTTTCGTTCGATGCGGAGCGGAGGTCGCCGCCCTGGGAGGCTCTCAGGCGCGACGCGAAAGTTCCTCCAGGGCGAGCTGCTGAACGCGCATCAGGTCGTTCCGGAGGGTTGCTGTCGCCGGATCGGATCTCTCCGCGTCCGACGCCCAGGGCACAGTAAACGCGAGTTCGGCGAGCGATTGCAGTTCGTCCGGGCCGAAGTCACCCGCGTGGGCTTCCGTCAATTCACGGAGAGCGGCCAGCAACGGGGCGTCCTCGCCGGTGGGTTCCTGTATTTGCTTGAGATTATCCAGAAGCGGCGGAATGGCGGCGGCGCCCAGGGAGGGCACGTCCTCCCAACGAAGACTTTCCACCAGCCAGCGGGCTTGGGCATGGGCGGTCTGCGGCTCCCAATGCAGGTGGGTGAGCGACGCGGCGGAAGCGCGTCGCACCCAGACGTCCTCGTCCGCCAGGGCGGCCGCGAGGGACTCACCGACGCGATGATCGCCGATGCGTCCCAGGGCTTCGACGGCGGCCTGGCGCAGATCGCGATCCGGGTCCTGGAGGACTGATCGCAGGACCTCCAACGCCTCCTGGCGTTTCAACTGGGCGGTGGAGGAAAAGGTGTTGAGGTCCGGCTGAGCCGATTCGACGGCGTTGATGCGGGCAAGGATGTCCGCGGCCGCCTGACGCACCCAGTATTCCTTGTCCTTGAGGGCGGTCTTGAGTTCCGGGACGGCGCGCCGGGCGGCTTCGCTGCGGGTCCCTTGAGGATCGATCTTCCGGAGCGCGACGGCGGCGGCCTGACGGAAGA
>DATKEE010000159.1:0-7211 GCA_035544555.1 Candidatus Methylomirabilota bacterium | reverse complement strand
CCAGGGTGTCCTCCAACATTCCCCGCGCCTTCAGGTCCGCGATCAATGCCGCCCCCGCCCGGTCGCCGTCCGCGCAAAGTTCCCGATGTTGCTCGTTGTGATTCGTGTGCGTGTCCCAGGGCTGGTTGTTCGAACTCGTGTAATAGACGGTCACAAACCGCACCCCGTCCTCCACCAGCCGCCTCGCCAGCAGACACGACCGCGCGAACGGCGTGTCCCCGTACATCGCGCGAATCGACTCCGGCTCGCGGCTCACATCAAACGTCTCCATCGCTCGCGCCTGCATCCGGAACGCGGTCTCCATCGACTCGATCTGCCCCTCCAATTCACCATCGTTCCGCCGTTCCTCCAGGTGGCGCCGGTTCAGCGCGCCCAGCAGATCGAGTTGCTGGCGTTGTTCCTTCCGGCTGAGCCCGGGATTCCGGATGTTGGCAATCAACCGGTCCACTTGCATGTCCGACGTCACGACGCTGGTGGCCTGAAACTCCGCCGGCAGGAAACTGTTGCTCCAGAGCGCGGGTCCCACCACGATTTTCGGACTCGGCCGCAGCACCACGTAACCGGGCAGATTCCGGTTCTCCGTCCCCAGCCCGTACAACAGCCAGGAACCCATCGAGGGACGGATGGGCTGGATGTTTCCCGTGTGCATCTGCAGCAGCGCCGGCTCGTGATTCGGCACATCGGTCCTCATCGACCGGATGATGCAACAGTCGTCGATGACCCGCGCCAGGTGCGGCAATGTCTCGCACACCTCGATCCCGCTCTCACCGCATCGCGAGAACCGGAATGGAGACGGCATGAACCCCGTTCCCTTGGGTTTCTTGTAGAGATCCCCCGTCGGCTGCTGGCCTTCGTATTGCCCCAGCGCCGGCTTGGGATCGAACGTATCCACGTGCGATGGCCCGCCGTTGAGGAAGAGAAAAATCACACGGCGGGCGCGAGGCGCAAAATGAGGCGCGCGACCGTTCGAGGATGCCAGCAATGCCTGGGGGCCGACCATCCCCGCCAGCCCCACCAGACCAAACCCGGCGCACATCCGCCGCAACATCTGGCGACGGCTGAGGCCGAATTCGCCGGACACACTCCCGGCAGCCTTTGCGTTCAAAAGTGATGAATTAGTCCACATAGAGCATTTCATTCGAAACCATCAGCACCTGGGCGTACTGCTCCCAGCGCGACATCTCCGGCGAATCCGGCAATTGCAGAAAATCGAGGGCAAGGCCCAACTCCGCGGCGTCCGGTTCGCGGCTCAACAAAAGTCCGTAGGCCCGCCGCACCCGGTCGGCATCGGCGTGTCCGGCTTCCACCGCCAGGCGCGCCGCCAGTGCCTTCGCCTGTTCAATGACAAACGGACTGTTCAACAGAAACAACTTCTGGGTGGGCGTCGTCGTCACCGCGCGATCTTCCGCGTGCACGTTGGCATCCGGGTAATCGAACTGCATCAGGAAATCGTTCAACTTGAGCCGGCTAACCCGCGCGTACACCGTGCGCCGGTGGTTTTCGGGGTCGTCCAGTTCCAACGACCTTCCGCCGACCGGTTCCAGGTTGCCCGCCACCCACAGCACCGAGTCGCGCCATTGCTCCACAGACAACCGGCGGCGGTTCATCCGGCCAAACAACGCGTTGCCGGGATCAACGGTTGCCAGGGCGGGATCCTCGTCCGAGACCTGCCGATACGCGGACGAGAGCACGATCTCGCGCGCAAGCGACTTGACCGACCAGTCCGCCGCCATAAGCCGCACCGCCAGATGATCGAGCAGTTCGGGATGGGAGGGCGGCTCTCCGGAGTGTCCCAGATTGCTTGGCGTGGGCGCCAGCGGACGGCCCGTGAACCAGCCCCATACCCGGTTGGCCATCACCCGCGCCGTCAGCGGATTATCCGGGCTGGCGATGGCGTCCGCCAGTTCCAGCCGGCCGCTCCCCTCTTCAAACCGCCCCCCTGCGGGCGGATCCAACAACTGGAGAAACCGTCGCTCCACGACCGGCCCCTGGTTCTCCACGTTGCCGCGCAAAAATACATGCAGATCCCGAACCTCGCCATCCTGCACCATGTGCAGCGTGGCGGAGGTCATTTCCTCCTCCTTGCCGGCCTTGTCGATTTCACCATCCGGCCGCTTGTTGACCATCTCCGTGCTCGCGAACACTCCGGCCAGCGCATAGTAGTCGCGCATGGTGACGGGTTCATACTTGTGATCGTGACAGCGCGCGCAGGCGACCGTCAGCCCCAGCATCGTCCGGGTCACCGTGTCCACGCGGTCCTCCCATTCATCGGCCATCACCTCCAGTCGCTTTCGTCCGTAATATTTGGGTCCAAGCCCCAGGAATCCCAGGGCGGCCAGATCCGCGCCGGCCACCCCTTCAATCTTGTCCGCCGCCAGTTGAAAGCGGAGGAATTCGGCGTAGGACAAATCCCGGTTGAACGCGTCGATGACCCATTCACGATACTTGTAGGCGTTTGGATAAAAATACTTCGTATCGCTTCCCACCTGATGCGCCTGATCCTCCGCGTAACGCGCCAGCGGCAACCACAGGCTCGCCATCTTTTCGCCGAACCGGGGCGACGCGAGCAGTCGTTCCACCAAACGCTCGTAAGCATCGCCGCGCTGATCCTCCAGGAAGGCTTTGACCTCCTCCGGTGTGGGCGGCAGACCGTTCAGATCAAAACTCAACCGCCGCACCAACGTTCGTCGATCCGCCTCGACAGCCGGTTGAAGTTCCCGTGCTTCAAGCCGGGCAAGAATGAAGTAATCCAGTGGTTGACGAGGCCAGGTCTCGTTCCGGACAGCCGGTCGGGCAGGGAGTTTCGGCGGTTGGAAGGACCAGAATTGACGCTCCTCCTGCCAATGGATGGCTTCATCAGCCGGAGCGGGGGACGATCCATTGGCCCGTCCGAAGGACAGGATCCAGCAGCCGGCCAGCACAAAGAGAGTGATCCACCGAACCCCCCTGGGCTGGCCTGAAGACACATCGGTCCGCAGGGGTTCGCGCATGATCGCGCACTCTGTCAGGGATCCGGTTGTCTTGCAAGTCGCAATCCCGGAGTTTCCACCGGAATCCAGGTTATCCGTAGCTCGTCGTCCCGCCACTTTCCCGGGCCCCAGCAATGGTTTTGAACATTGACTGGCCTCCCCGAACCTTCACGATGCCCGGGACAATGCACTGCCTGTCATGAGCCCCATCCATCCGAGCAGCCTGCTGATCGTCATTTCCGCGCCCTCCGGCGGGGGCAAAACCACGCTCTGCCAACAACTTCTCTCCGTTCAACCCAACATCGCCCGCGCCATCACCTGCACCACCCGCCCACCCCGCGAAGGCGAACGCGACGGCGTGGACTATTACTTCCTCGATGCGGCCTCCTTCCTGAAACGTGTCCAGGCCGGCAACTTCCTCGAACACGCCACCGTGCACGGAAACAGTTACGGCATCCTCAAATCCGAAATCCTCGGCAAACTCCGCCAAGGACAGGACGTCCTCCTGAACGTGGATGTCCAGGGCGCCGCCACCATTCGCGCGCAGTCTGAACAGGACCCCGACCTCAAACGCGCGCTCATCTCCGTGTTCCTCGCCCCCCCCTCTCTCGATGTCCTGGAACAACGCCTCCGGAAGCGGGGGCAGGATTCGCCCGCCGTGATCCAGAAACGCCTCGGCGTGGCCCGCCAGGAGATTGCCCAATGGAAACACTTCGATTACCTGATCGTGAGCAACTCCGTCCCGGAGGATCTGCGCCGGATGCGCGTGATTCTGGAAGCGGAGAAATTGCGGCAGGTCCGGGTCACCCCGCCGGCCATCGAGTGATCCCGATCCCCTTGCGGCCGACGCCACGGAACCACGCCCGCATTTTTCATGAACAACCCGAAAAAAATCATCCTCGGTGTGACGGGTTCGATCGCCGCCCACAAGGCCGCCGATCTCGCCAGCCTGCTCGTCAAATCCGGCTGCGAGGTTCATGCCGTGCTAACGGCCGACGCCCTTCGCTTCATCACGCCGTTGCCCTTCAAGACTCTGACCCGCCAGCCCGTCATCACCAGCCTGTATGACGAGGAGGAGGGCTGGAAGCCGGCTCACATCCGGCTGGCCGACGAGGCCGATCTCCTCCTGATCGCACCCGCCACCGCCCATACTCTCGCGAGACTCAGTCTGGGTCTCGCCGACGACGCGCTGACCTGCATCGCCCTGGCCTTGAACCCGGCGGCGCGCCTCCTGATTGCCCCGGCCATGAATGGGAGGATGTGGCTGCACCCCGCCACCCGGCTTCATGTCGAGACCCTGACCTCCAGGGGAGTGGAGTGGATCGGCCCGGAGGAAGGGATGCTCTCCTGCGGTTACGAGGGCATCGGACGTCTCTGGCCGGTCCCGCGCATCCATGATCGCGCGCTGGAACTCCTCCGTGATCCCTGAGCCGTCCCGGCCGTTTCCCGATGAACTTCTCCGGAATGCAAGCTCTCCGCAGGCTTTCCGACCTGCTGGCCACACGGGCTCCGGACCCCGCCCAACAGGCGCTTCGGATCGACGCCATGGAGCGGCGGATCGTGCTGCCTGTGAAGGCCGCCGTCATCCTCATCCTGTGTTACTACCTCTACTTCTCATTCTGGTTCGACGAGATCACCGGCCCCCGCGAGCTGGCCTTCGAGTTCGTCCGCGATTATTTCCTCATCTATCTGATATTCAATATCGGCGCCGCCCTGCTGCTGCTGGGCATGCGCCAGTTGCCCATCCATCTCGTCCACTGGCTGGTTTTTACCATCGCCCTGGTCGATGGCATCTTCCTCGCCGCCCTCAGCCTGATTGCCGGCGGCTTTGACAGCCCTTTATACTGGATCTTCCTCGGCCTGATCCTCCGCAATGCCATCAGCATGGCCCTGCCGACCTCGCAGGTGGTCGTCAATCTTTGCATCAGCCTCTGTTACTTGGGCGCCGGCCTGGCGGACATTTCCATGGGGGATATCGAACGCGAAGCCGCCCAGCAGGCCGCCTATGAACAACGACTCAGCCGGTCGCGACGCGCCGAGCCCCAGCCGCCCGGTGAAACTCCCCAACGCCTCCTCCCCGCTCCCGCCCACACCCCCGTGACCACGGACGTGCCGGAAAAGCCCACCGAACCGCTCCTCCTGCGCCTCATCATGATGTGGCAGCTCACCCTCGTCTGCGGCATCGTCCAGATCCTCTTCGACAAACAACGCCAGTATGAGGAGAAATCCCGCGAATATGCCGTCCGCCAGCAGCAACTCGAAGCCACCAGCCGGCTCGCCGCCGAAATCTCCCATCAAATCAAGAACCCCCTCGCCATCATCAACAACGCCGCCTATACCATCCAGCGCCTCCTCAAGGGCGAGGCCGGCATCATCGCCGATCAACTCCAGATCATTCGCGAGGAAATCGAACGCTCGGACAAGATCATCACCGAGATCATGGGCTACTCCAAACTCGCCGGGGGTCAGGTCGAGCGCCTCGAAGTGCCGGATGAAATCGAACGCGCCATCACCCAGGTCTTCCCACCCGCCGCCGATTACCGGGTGCGACTTCATCGGGACTATGCCCCCGCCCTCCCCTCCCTCCTCATGCAGCGCTCCCAACTCGAGGAGATCTTTGTCAACCTTCTCCAAAACGCCCGCGAAGCCATGCACGGCGAGGGCGATATCTGGATTCGCGCCCTCTACGGCGATCAATACTCGGTCATCGTCACCATCACCGACAATGGCCCCGGAATCCCGCCCGACAAACGCGAGCAGATCTTCGAAGCCTACTTCACCACCAAGGTCAAGGGCAGCGGACTCGGCCTGGCCATCGTCAAGCACAACGTCGAAATCTACGGCGGGTCCGTCCGTCTCGAATCAGAGCTTGGAAAGGGAACCACCTTCACCCTACAGTTCCCGGCCAGGACTGTCCTGAAATTACGAAAATGAGCGCGGCCCTCCCTCCCATTCTGGTGGTGGACGATGAGAAAAACATGCGTCTCTCACTCAAGACCGTCCTCCATGAGGAAGGTTACTCCGTCTCCGCCGTCGAATCCGCCGAACAGGGCCTGTCCGAACTGGAAACCCACCCCTTTTTCATGGTCATCTCCGACGCGCGGCTCGCGGGCATGAGCGGTTATGAGTTCCTCAAGGAGAGCCGGCGACGCTGGCCCGAACTGCCGGTCCTGATGATCACCGCCTACGCCACGCCCAAGCTGGCCGTGGAAGCCATCCAGTCCGGCGCCATCGACTACCTCGCCAAACCCTTCGCGCCCGAGGAACTCCTCCACGCCGTCTCCCGCTGCGCCGAACGCCATCGCCTCCTCCAGGACAACGAATCCCTCCGCAGTCGCGCCGAGGAGTCCTACCGCCTCGATCGCATCATCGGAGACTCCTCCCGCATGCGGGAACTCCGGCAGCTCATCCAGACCGTCGCCCCCACCCATGCCACCGTCCTCATCCTCGGCGAAAGCGGCACCGGCAAGGAACTCATCGCCGGCGCCCTCCACAACCTCAGCCACCGCCGCCGCCGCAATTACATCCGCATCAACTGCGCCGCCATCCCCGAAACCCTCCTCGAAAGCGAACTCTTCGGCCACGAAAAGGGCTCCTTCACCGGCGCCCTCAAACAAAAAACCGGCCGCGTCGAGGAGGCCGACGGCGGCACCATTTTCCTCGACGAAATCGGCGACATGAGCCGCCCGCTCCAGGCCAAACTGCTGCGCTTCCTCGAGGACGGAACCTTCACCCGCGTCGGCGGCAACGAGGAACTCCGCGTCGATGTCCGCCTCATCGCCGCCACCAACCGCGACATCGTCGAGGACATCCGCCAGAACCATTTCCGCGAGGACCTCTTCCACCGTCTCAATGTCGTTCAGTTCCGCCCCCCGCCATTGCGCGAACGCGAGGAGGACATCGGCCCCCTCGCCGAACATTTCCTCCAGCATTTCAGTTCCATCATGAAAAAGCGCGTCCAGCGCTTCTCCGCCGCCGCGCGCCAGACCCTGCTCACCCATCACTGGCCCGGCAATGTCCGCGAACTGCGCAACGTCGTCGAACGCGCCGTCATCCTCGAATCCGGCCCGGAAATCCAGCCGGCCAGCCTGCCCGATTTCACCGTCGAAACGCAGCTCCGCAAAGAACCCGCGTCCACCCCGCCGCTCGGCCGCTCACTCGATGAATCCATGGCCAACTTCGAACGCGAACTCATCACCCGGACCCTGGCCCAGCACAATTTCAACCTCACCCGCACCGCCG
>DATKEE010000158.1:0-9330 GCA_035544555.1 Candidatus Methylomirabilota bacterium | reverse complement strand
GTCCACCTCCCGACCGTCGAGAAACACGGCACCCTGGACGGGCGCGACAATCCCTGGACTCGAGCCGGAAATTTCGTCGGCAACGGGCCCTTCACCCTCAAGGAATGGAAACTCAACCAGATCATCAGCGTCGAAAAGAGTTCCACGTACTGGGACGCCGACACCGTCCGGTTGAAGGAAATTCACTTCTATCCCATCGAGAACACGGACGCCGAGGAGCGCGCGTTTCGATCCGGTCAGCTTCATGTCTCCTATGTCGTGCCCCTGCCGAAGATCGAGTATTATCAGCGTGAGCAACCGGAACTCCTCCGCATCGATCCCTATCTCGGCAGCTATTTCTATCGCATCAATGTCACCAAGCCCCCCCTCGACAACCCGAAGGTCCGCCGGGCGCTCGCCATGGCCGTGGACCGCCGCAGCATCGCCGAAAACGTCACCAAGGCCGGACAACGGCCCGCCCACGCCATGACCTACCCGGGAATCGGCGGCTACACCCCCGAGGCCTCCATTCCCACCGACTTCGACCAGGCCAGAAAACTCCTCGCCGAGGCCGGCTATCCCGAAGGCCGCGGGTTTCCCCCCATCGAAATCCTCTTCAACACCCAGGAAAGCCACAAGACCATCGCCGAAGCCATCCAGCAGATGTGGAGAAAGGAACTCAACATCAACGCCACCCTCGTCAACCAGGAATGGAAGGTCTATCTCGACACCCAGAAACAACTCAACTACCAAATCTGCCGCGCCGGCTGGATCGGCGACTACCCCGATCCCAAGACCTTTCTCGACATGTGGGTCACCGGCGGAGGCAACAATGACACCGGCTGGTCCAATGCCGAATACGACCGGTTGATTGCCGAGGCCGACCGAACCGCGGACGACGCCCAACGCCTCGAGATCTATCAACGGGCGGAGGCCATCCTGCTCGAGGAGACCCCCGTCATTCCCATCTATTATTACACCCGCGTTTACCTCAAGCACCCGGCCGTCCAAGGGTGGCACCCCACCCTGCTCGATCATCACCCCTATAAACACGTCTATCTGGAACCCTGACGCGACCCGCCACCCGGCCTCCGCCGCATGCTGAGATTCATCGCCCGCCGCGTTCTTCAGACCGTCCCGGTCCTGTTCATCATCGCGACGCTGACTTTCTTCATGGTCCGCCTGGCTCCGGGCCAGCCCTTCGATTCCGAGCGCGCCACGACTCCCGAGATTCGACAGCGCCTGCTCGAGCATTACGGCCTCGACCAGCCCCTTTACGTCCAATACTTCAACTACCTGGGCAAACTCCTCCGCGGCGATCTCGGCCCGTCCTTCAAATACCCGAATCGCACCGTCAACGAATTGATCGCCGATGCCTTTCCCGTCTCCCTGGAACTCGGCCTCTACGCCCTCGCCATCGCCCTCTGCCTCGGCATCGGCGCCGGCATCATCGCCTCCCTCCGACCCAACACCGCCACCGACTACGTCCCCATGTCCATGGCCATGATCGGCATCTGCCTGCCCACGTTCGTCCTCGGCCCCCTGCTCATTCTCCTCTTCGCCCTCACTCTCGGCTGGTTCAACAGCTCGGGCTGGTTCACTTCCGGTGACCGCGTCCTTCCCGCCCTCACCCTCGGCCTCTATTACGCCGCCTATTGCGCCCGGCTCTCCCGCGGCGGCATGCGCGAAATCCTCAGCCAGGATTTCATCCGGACCGCCCGCGCCAAGGGCGTCAGCGAACCCCGCGTCCTCCTCAAACACAGCCTCAAAGGCGGACTCCTCCCCGTCGTCTCCTTCCTCGGACCCGCCACCGCCGGACTGGTCAGCGGCTCCTTTGTCGTCGAGAAAATCTTTCAAATCCCGGGCCTCGGACAACATTTCATCACCGCCGCGTTCAATCGTGATTACACCATGGTGCTCGGCACCGTCCTCTTCTTCGCCACACTCATCATTCTCCTCAACCTCATCGTGGACATCCTCCAGGTCTGGTTGAATCCGCGCCTGCGGTTCGATTGATCCCATGAGCCTCCCCGCCGACACAACCCGCCCGGAAGCCTTTCCGCTCGATGACGCGGAACCGGGCTCGTCGCTGTCGAGGGACTCCTGGCACCGGCTGCGCAAGAACCGGCTCGCGGTCGCCGGACTCGCCTTCCTCATCCTGCTCACCCTCGCCTGCCTCTTCGGCCCCCTGCTGTCCTCCCGCTCGTTCTCCGATCAAAACCTCGATCTCGGCGCCAGTCCTCCCGGCCGAGAACACTGGCTCGGCACCGATCATCTCGGACGTGACCTCCTCGTCCGCATCCTTCAAGGCGGGCGCGTGTCCCTCGGCGTCGGCCTTTGCGCCACCCTCGTCTCCCTCACCATCGGCGTCCTCTACGGCACCATCGCCGGTTTCCTCGGCGGGAAACTCGACGCCGTGATGATGCGCTTCGTGGATATCCTCTACGCCCTGCCCTTCACCATCTTCGTCATCCTCCTGATGGTTCTCTTCGAACGCAGCATCCTGCTGCTCTTCATGGCCATCGGCGCGGTCGAATGGCTCACGATGGCGCGCATTGTCCGGGGACAGGTGCTTTCCCTCCGCCGCATGGAATACATCGAGGCCGCCGAGGCGCTCGGCCTCCGCAAACGACGCATCATCCTTCGTCACATGATCCCCAATGTGCTCGGGGTGATCATCGTGTACGCCACGCTCACCGTCCCCGCCGTCATGCTCCTCGAAGCCTTCCTCAGCTTCCTCGGCCTCGGCGTCCAGCCTCCCATGAGTTCCTGGGGATCCCTCATCAGTGAAGGCGCCAGCAGCATGGAACAATACCCCTGGCTGCTCATCTTTCCCGGACTCGCCTTCTCCATCACCCTCTTCTCCCTCAACTTCCTCGGCGACGGCCTCCGCGACGCCCTCGACGTCCGCGCTTCGAAGGACTGAAAACCACGAATTCACACCCATGAACACGAATCACAAACTGACAACCAAAACCGCAATCCATCCTCCTCCCATGATTGCTCTCCATTCGTGTTCATTCGTGTCCATTCGTGTCCATTCGTGGTTAACCCATGCCCCTCCTCGACGTCCAACACCTCACCACCTCCTTCCACACGCGCGAAGGCATCGTCCGCGCCTCGAAGGACTGAGCACCACGAATTCACACGAATGGACACGAATAACAAACTGCTGCTGAAGGACGAGGTGTATCAGATCGTTGGCTGCGCCCTCGATGTGCTCAACGGCCTCGGACATGGCCTGCATGAGAAACCATATGAAAATGCCCTCGTAGTTGAATTCAGCCTGCGAAGCATTCCATTCGAACAGCAGCCCCGCTACAACGTGACTTACAAGGCCCACAATGTGGGATTGTTCACTCCGGATTTGATCGCTTTCGATTCGATCGTTATAGATACCAAGACAATCGATCGGATTACGGACTCTGAACGCGGGCAAATGCTGAACTACCTTCGCATCACACGCTTGAGAGTTGGAGTCATCCTCAACTTCAAACACCCCAAACTCGACTGGGAAAGGATTGTCTTATGATTCGTCTCCATTCGTGTCCATTCGTGTCCATTCGTGGTTAACCCATGCCCCTCCTCGACGTCCAACACCTCACCACCTCCTTCCACACGCGCGAAGGCATCGTCCGCGCCGTCCGCGATGTCTCCTTCCAGCTCGACAAGGGACAGACGCTCGGCATCGTCGGCGAATCCGGCTCCGGCAAGTCCGTCACCTGTTACTCGCTCCTCGGCCTGCTCCCCCAGCCCCCCGCGCGCATCGAAGCCGGCACCGCCCGGTTCGACCAAACCGATCTCCTCCACTGCTCCCGCCAGGAACTCCGCTCACTCCGCGGCAAACGCGTCGCCATGATCTTTCAGGACCCGATGACCTCCCTCAACCCCTACCTCCGCATCGGGGACCAGTTGATCGAGCCGCTCCTGATCCACGAGAACATGGACCGCAAAGAGGCGCTTGGGCGCGGCATCCGGGCGCTCGAGGAAGTCGGCATCCAGGACGCCGAACGCCGCATGCGCGGCTATCCCCACGAGTTCTCGGGCGGGATGCGCCAGCGCGTCATGATCGCCATGGCCCTCATCACACGGCCCGACCTCCTCATCGCCGACGAACCCACCACCGCCCTCGACGTCACCGTCCAGGCCCAGATACTCGAGCTCATCAAAAAGATGCAGCACGATCTCGGGATGGCCGTCATCCTTGTCAGCCACGATCTGGGCGTCGTCGCCGGTTTCTGCGACCAGGTCCAGGTCATGTATGCCGGCCGCATCGCCGAGACCGCCCGGACCGGCGACATTTTCCATCATCCCCAGCATCCCTATTCGCTCGCCCTGCAGAAATCGATTCCCGCCCTCCAGCCCAAGGGGGCCGAACTCTACACCATTCCGGGAATGCCTCCCGATCTCTCTCGCGACGTCCCGGGTTGTCCCTTCGCCCCGCGCTGCGAGTTCGCGGAAGATCCGTGCCGCACCGCCGACATCCAACTCAAACCCGTGCGGACCGGTCACGCTTCCGCCTGTGTCCGCGTGCAACAGGGTGAATTGAACCTCCAAACCATCCATGCCTGAACCCGCCTTTCTCCAAATCAGGAATCTGAAGACCCACTTCCCCGTGGAGAAGGGCATCCTGTTCCGCAAACAGATCGCCACCGTCAAAGCCGTGGATGGCGTCTCGCTGGATCTGCGACAGGGCGAAATCCTCGGCCTCGTGGGTGAATCCGGCTGTGGAAAATCGACGCTGGGCCGCGCGATTCTCCGGCTGCTGCCCGCCACCGGGGGCACGGTAATCCTGGGCGGCCGCGACCTCACCCGCCTCGAGGGCGCTGAACTCCGGGCCGCCCGCGCGGAGTTCCAGATGGTCTTCCAGGATCCGTATGCCTCGTTGAATCCCCGCATGACCGTGTTCGACGCCCTGGCCGAGGCCATTCAGTCCCACAAACCCGTCCCCAAATCCGAACTCCCCGCCCGCGTCGCCGATCTCATGAAGAAGGTCGGCCTCTCCCCCCGCTACATCCGCAAATACCCCCACGAATTCTCCGGCGGCCAGCGCCAGCGAATCGCCGTCGCACGCGCCCTCGCCGTCGAACCCAAGCTCATCATCGCCGACGAACCCGTCTCCGCCCTGGACGTCTCCATTCAGGCGCAGATCATCAACCTGCTCGCGAAACTCTCGCGGGAGATGAGCCTGACCATGATCTTCATCTCGCACGATCTTTCCGTCGTCAAACATATCTCCGACCGCATCGCCGTGATGTATCTGGGAAAGATCGTCGAACTGGGACCGGCCGGAGACGTCTTCGAAAGGCCGATGCATCCTTACACCAAGGCACTGGTCAGCGCGGTCCCATTGGCTGATCCGGAGAAGGAGGCCAAACGGCAGCGCATCATACTGCCGGGCGATCCTCCCTCGCCGATGAACCCCCCCGCGGGTTGCTCCTTCCATCCCCGCTGTCCCTGGCAGATCGCGGAGTGCGCGAAGGTGGTCCCGCAAATGGAGAGCCTCGGCGGCCCCCAGACCGCCACCTGCATCCGCCTCAAGGAGATCAACTGAACCCAAAGAGGTCAGTCCCGACAATCGCCGCACTCCAAAACGTCGCCAACTTCCCACGGGGCTTCCCGAACCTCGCGCCAGCGTCTTGGAGTGCGGTTGTGGGCGACAGCCCTCTACCGCTTTCAAATGCCGGACGAACGTTCGTCCAGCGCATCAACTCCCCACCCGCTCGAAAAGCGGCGAATCCGCTCGCGCTCCATCGCCGCACTCCAAAACGTCTCCGACTTCCCACGGGGCTCCCCGAACCGCGCGCCAGCGTCTTGGAGTGCGGTTGTGGGCGAAGCCCTCTACCGCTTTCATATGCCGGACGAACGTTCATCCAGCGCACACGTCCTCATCCGCTCGAAAGCGGCGAATCCGCTCGCGCTCCATCGCCGCACTCCAAAACGTCTCCGACTTCCCACGGGGCTCCCCGAACTTCGCGCCAGCGTCTTGGCACCAAGCGGGGTCAGGTCTCAACATTCAACATTTGCATCGACGACTTTTCAGTAATCCGCGAATGACCTTCCCAAGATGTTGCATTGCTCATCCAATCGAATCCGACAACACCTGATTTGTTGAATATTGAGACCTGACCCCCTTGTGATTATTTCTCATCGACTTCGACACAAAAGCATTGGTCGAACCCGCGGGACAATCCTATGCTGGCTCGCCAGCCGGTTGTGCTCCGCGCCTCGGATGCGGGCGTATGCGCTCCCGGCGAGGCCAACGACCCGAATGAATGAGAACTCCCATTCCGTCTCGCGCGTCGTGTTCAGGCTTGTGCGGATTGTCGTGCTGATCTACGTCGGACTGGTGCTGATGCTGGCCGGCTGCCAGCGTCGCATGATCTACTTTCCCGCAAAATCGTCCGAGTCAGTCCTGCGGGATCGTGCCGAGCAAACCGGTTGGGCGTCCTGGGAAGATCCCGAGGGTCACCTGCTCGGATGGAAGGACCTCAATGCCCCGGCGCCGACGCAACCGGTCAACCGCCTGCTCGTCTTTCATGGCAATGCCGGCTTCGCCCAGCATCGGACCTATTACCGCGACGGATTCGGTGGCGTTGGCGGCGCGCGCTGGGAGGTTTTTGTCTTCGAGTACCCCGGTTACGGCGCGCGGCCTGGGTCGCCGAGCGAGCAAGCCTTTGCCACCGCAGGCCGGGAGGCGCTCGAGTTCCTCTGGCGGGACGACAAACGCCCGGTCTTTCTCCTCGGCGAATCCCTGGGCAGCGGCGTGGCGTGCCGGCTGGCCGGAGAATTTCCCGATCGAGTGGCGGGTCTGGTCCTGACCACGCCGTTCACGAGCCTCGCCGACGTCGCCGCGCGGCAGTATCCGGTCTTTCCCGTGCGCCTGCTGTTGCGCGACCGTTACGACAACGTGAAGGGGCTTGGGAACTATCGCGGCCCGATGGCGATGTTGCTGGCCGGAAGCGACGAAATCATCCCGGCGGAATTCGGCCGGCGTCTTTTCGACACCTACGACGGTCCGAAACGATTGTGGGTGCAGGAAACCGCGACACACAATACACTCGACTACAACGCGGAAATGCCGTGGTGGGACGAAGTCACGGAGTTCCTCCTCCAACACCGCGCCGGAGAACCCGCAAACTGAGAGCCTGTTTTACCAGCAGGCATCGGAAATCCGCATCGCCACGCGATACCACTGATGATCCCCAATTTTTCGACTTGCTTCACGGCTCCAATGGGATAACGAAACGTCCATGCCCAAGCCCATTCTCCCACCCGCGTGTCTTGCCCTTGTCATGTCCCTCGGCCTGATCGGTCTGCTCCCCGGGCCGGCCATCTCCGCCGAGTCCTACACTGAGAACCCGGGCACCGAAGGCGATGGCGATCACGTCATCGGCCCCGATTACCGGATCGATCCCGATCTGACGGACCGGGACAATCCCAAGGGGAAGTCCTTCGAGTTCTCGATGCCCCTGGCCGACAGCCAAGTCTTCCGCGGCGACGATCCCACCCTCGAACCGCAACGGAAACCGGTGCGCGAGGAGCGGAGGATATTCGTCTATGTGCCGGCCGCCTACAAGGACGGCACCCCGGCGCCCATTCTCGTCACGCATGACGGACCCAGCCGGCTCGAGCTGGTGCGCCACGCGCTGGACAACCTGACCATTTCCAGGGACCCGGACCGCCGGTTGCCGGCATTCATCGTCATCGCCGTCGAGAACGGCGGCAACGACGGCAAGAACAGTCAGCGCGGGCTCGAATACGACACGATGTCCGATCGCTTCGCTCGATTCATCAATGACGAGGTGCTGCCGGCGGTGCTGAACCATCCGGAGATCAAGGCCGCTTATCCCGGCATCGCGTTTACCGACAATCCGTGGGGCCGGGCCACGATGGGCTGCAGCTCCGGAGGTGCCGCAGCCTTGACGATGGGCTGGTTTCGGCCCGACCTGTTTCGCCGGCTGATCACCTATTCCGGGACCTTCGTGGATCAGCAGGATGACGATGCACCGGAGGAATCCCAATACCCGCTCGGCGCCTGGGAGTATCACTCCGGCATGAAGCTGATCGAAAACAGCGAAATGAAACCGCTGCGGATTTTCACGCACGTCTCGGAAAACGACCTGCGCGCCAATGATCCGGAGGAGACGCATCACAATTGGGTGATGGCCAACGAACGCACCGCGGCGGCACTGAAGGCCAAAGGCTACCATTACCGCTATGTGTTCAGCCGCGATACCCGGCACTGCGACCGGAAGGTATTCGAACACACGCTGGCGGACACCCTGGTCTGGATGTGGCGCGGGTATCCCATCGACTGAGAGCGGCTCTCCGTCCACAGCGTCCGCAACGCCGGTCTCCGACCCGGCGCGTTCCACGGCCCTTCACGCGCGGCCTTGACGGGTTGCTCGAACACAGGGACGCGCTCTTCACCCAAACCCAATCCGTGCTCCCGTTGAAGTGCTCTCTTCGGCGCGAGGTTCGAGAAACTGGCCACTCTGCAACTGCTGGAAAATCAATGCTCCCATTTCGTCCTCGGCTTCAGTCGGAAGTCGGGCCAGGACGATTGCTATTGACATTTCCCTTCCGATAGACTTGCGTCCCGTCGGACAACAGGAAGAGTGGATCCCCATTAACAATCTGTCTTTACCGCGCATGGATTACCGAATCGGAAAGGTGGCGGTCCTGTTTCTCTTGTTGCTTCAGTTCACGCAAGGGGCGGAATGGATTGTTCCTGACCAGCACCCCACGATTCAGGCGGCGCTAGTTGTGGCGGTTTCAGGTGATGTCGTTCTGGTCCGCCCGGGGACCTATCGCGAGAATTTGAATTTTCTTGGGAAGAACGTCGTGCTCCGTGGTATGGAAGGCGCGGACGCCACAATCCTTGACGCCCGCAGAGGCGTGGGAATTTTGATCGGTCCCGGCGGGACGGTGGAGGGATTCACGGTCGAAAACGCGTATGGCAGCTTCGGCGCGGCCGTGCGGGTGTCGGGCTCCGGAACCGTGATTCGAGACAATGTCTTTGCCGGGAACGAGCAGGAGGTGGGCGGATTCGGTGCCGCCATCGGGGGCAATGGCGCCTCGCCCGTCATCGAACGGAATCTGTTTCGGGACAACAGCGCGGATGACCAGCATCTTTCGGGGGTGGTGTGTTTCGTAAACACCTCTTCCCCGCTGATCGTCAACAACGTGTTTGTTTCCAACCCTACCCGGGCCATTAACCTCACCCTTCCCCAGGAGAGCCGGCCCGTCGTCGTCAATAATACCCTCGTGGAAAATTCCGTCGGCATTCGCGTGGACGCTCGTGTACCGACGGATCAGCAGATCCTGCGTAACAACATACTTTTCAAC
>DATKEE010000157.1:0-3804 GCA_035544555.1 Candidatus Methylomirabilota bacterium | reverse complement strand
CGGACATACTCCGCGGCGATGTCCGGGTTGGGCATGGCGCGCAGGCGTTCCAGCACATCGGGTTCAAGGATGCCCAGCTCGAGTTCGACGTACTCCGGCAACTGGTCTCTCCAGAAACGGGAGGCGATCCACCCGTCGTCGTCGAACACTCTCACGCCCCGGACTTCCCACTCGACCCGATTGGTGGGGACAATGGCGGGATGCAGCCCGATGTTGAAATAATTGGTGGGTCTCAAAAGGGTATCATCGGGGGTGTAGTCGCGCATCAGCGGTGTAACCCGCAAATGGACGACTCCCTGAATAACCGGACTAAAATAATTATTGGTCAAACTGGAGAAGAAGGCATTTGTCAGCGGTAATACCGAACTCGCTGGTCTGGAGAAACGGTACAGCGTCGCCACTCCCGGGTAGTCGTTGTTCAACCGGTAGCCCGTCAAATTCCACATCTCATTGGTCAGGGTCAGAAAATAAAACTCCTGCTGCGCCATCTGATTCGTCACGCCGAGCACTTGAAAATCGAGGAACTGACCGGACTCGGGATGGGTCCGGCTGAAGAAGCTGTAGGGGCCGTTGGTGCTCGAAAGTCCCGTCCGATCCATTCCCTCCAGTTCTGTGGTCAGCATCTGCATCGTCGCGCGGGCGCCCTCGAGCACATCGACCTGGTTGACGCCGGAGCGGAAGGCCTTCTGCGTCTGGTCGAACATGACGACCAGCCCGAGGATGATCACAACGAGCAGGGTCACCGAGACCATGATCTCGACCAGCGTCAGGCCCGCCTGCCGAACGGCGCGGAGGCCGGGATGGTTCAAACAGATTTTCATGATTCAGGCAGGGGGGCGGTCAGATCTGGGACAAAACGCACCACGCCCACCCGCCCTGTCGAGTGAAGCAGTCCGGACGCGAGCGTGCGGAAGGTGCGGCGGTTGGACGGCAACGGATTCGTCCGCGCCGTGCCCTGTTGCAGAATCACCGGCCAGCGCAGGGTGACGGAGATCTCATACAGACCGCGGCTCAGGAGTTCTCCCGCCGCGATCTGCTCGTCGCTCGCGTTTTCGGGCAGCGGATGCATGACCGGATAGGCGGCACTGGTGTAGAGGTATTTGAAGGCGACGCTGTTGGTTTCCAGGCCGCGTTCCGCCACCACACCGCTCTGCGAGATACGGAGTTTATAGGGGTCCCGCGGAATCTCCAATTGGGACAAGGGCACCTGTCCGCTGCGCACCTGTTCGAGCAGGTATTTTCCCTCCTGATCGATGAGGGTTTCGAGCCGGTTGTCCCGTTGGGCCGTCAGCCCCATCGGCAATACCCCGATGATGGCCACCAGCGCGAAGGCGATGATCGCGAGACTCAACGCGATCTCGATCATGGTGAAGCCGGACCGGCTTCGGCGCGCGACCCGTCCCAATCCGGTGGCGCGTGACAGGCGCGCTGTGGCCGGAAGGCGGGCGGCGGATCCATTCGGCGTCATGGGGGTCACGTGGGGGAGATTCATGGACTTCATCCTCCGGGGGGTGGTTGACCGGCCTCGAGTTGCTCGACCCGGGCCCTGCCGGTAAACCAGTCGATTCGAATGCGGTTGTAATTGTTCGTCCAGTTCCCCGCGGGCGTTTCCACAACGTTCGCGATGCGCCCCGTGGGCCGGCCCTGGGCATCCTGTTGGTTGAACACGCGACCCCGGGTCAGATACAGAAACTCGTCCTGCGCGTCATGAATCAGCCGCCCCTGGGAATCGAAGCCGATGCACGGCAGCGTCCAGAGCACCCCCCGGGCGGTGGGAAAACGGAATTGGTTGGTGAACAAGGGACGATTGGCCTGCGGAAACGCGTTCAGGTTGTCATTACGCGCCAACCATGCGCTGCGGTTCAACGGCTCAAACTCGTTGGTGGCAACCAGCACACCGTCCGGCAGATTCTGCCAGCTCTTCAGGTAACGCGGATGACTCCGTCCCGGCTGATCGCCCACGGTCCTTTCCGAGTAAATGTTGTAGGCGGCGAACTGCCGGCCGTAGAGATTGGTTGTCAGGCTGGCGGTTCCACGATCCATCGAATTCGTCGAAATCAGTGAAATGTTCAGGGGGACGAACACCATGTAAACCGTCGCGCGGTTGGCGATGGCGTACTGGCGGGCGAAAGCCAGGTCGTCGAGGAGCTGCCGGTCCGCTGTCCGGATGGCCGTTCCCTCGGCGAAGCCGCGCATCGCCGGCAGCCCGATCGCCGCCAGCAGGCCGATGATCACGATCACCACGAGCAACTCGATCAACGAAAACGCCGCCGCGCCACGGGCTTCGTTCGTCGGCCGGCCGATTCCGCCAGTCACGGAATCGGGGTCGCGCAGGTGGTTTGAAGTCGCTTTCATCAGGTGACGGAAATTGAGGATCATTGCTGCCAGCCCAGGATGTTATCGCGGTTGACCCCCTCGTTCGCGCGCACGCTGGAATTGGCCGCCCCGTCTTTTCCGAATGACCAGACCATCACGGGCGCGTTGGCCTCATAGCGGTTCGCCGCCTGGTTGAAATAGAGACCGTTCAATCCGCCGTCCGACACCGTCGGATTGCCGTAGAACGCGTCCCGGGTCTTGTTGTCGTAGTTGTAGTCGATGGAGACGATGTAGGGATTGCCCCAGGGATCGCGATACACCCCATCCGGTCCGACGCCCTGGGTGACGGCATCCACTTCCTTCACGTTGAGGTAGTCCGTCTTCCGGGGATTCCAGCGATGGCCGAGGTTCGGGGTCTCGGTGCCGTTCCGGAACCGCTCGATCCCTTTGAGGATGGCGATCAATTCCGAGTTGTTGTTCTGGTATTGGGAATTGGGCGTCGTGATGAGCGGAAGCGGCGCGCCGTTCTTGTCCACCAACGGAGCCCCGGACAGGGGCCCCTGCACGGTGCCAAACGTGAAGTCCGGCGAGTCGGTCGAGCGCGAACCGGTGGCCTGACTGGAGCCGGGATACGTTCCGTAGTCCCCCTGGTATTTAGAGATGCCGGCGGCGAATGAGGACATTTCGGTCTTCGCCGTGGTGACGCGCGCCTGGTCCTTGGCCCTCGAAAGCGCGGGCAGCAGAAGCGCGGCGAGGATTCCAATGATGCTGATGACCACGAGGAGTTCGATCAGCGTGAAGCCCCGCCGTGCCTGGCCGCGGGTGCGTGGATTGCATGGTTTCATGGTGGATTGAACAGGGTTGGGTTTCGCGGACCGGCTGTTTGCGGACTTGAAAAGCTCGACGCGCGACGGGCCGGGGTCAACCGCCCCGGCGCCGCGGGAAGCTGGATTTCGAGGATCGCGCCGTGACAGGGCCTTGCGCGCCCCCGGGCGGCAACGGCTTCCGCGGGCGCGCGCGACCGGGCTTTGTGCGGCAGGACTCTCGTCGATTGTCACCGTCCAGGCTTCCGTCAGCCACTGTACCGGCAGGCTGCAGACTCGATGCGGATGCAAGAGGTTTGTTTTCATGGGGTCAGTCCTTCCAGTTTCCAATGATCTGCAGTTCGCCTCCGATGTAGAACTCGGCCCACAGGTCGTAGGACTCGGGGTTATGGACGGGATTCACGGTGTTGTAGCGCCACGGATTGAGTCCGGGAACCGACGTAGGCTGATCCGTGCGATCCAGCGGCCAGTCCACCGGCACCGCCAGGAGCAGGACCTCCGGATTCTCGGACAGCGCGCGCACCTGGGTCGATTTGAGGGTCGGGAGGAAATCCGGCGGCGTCGCCTGCGCGGGCGAATCCGCGCCCGCACCCCTCAAACGCTGGGCGGCATTGGCAAAACCATCCTGTCGGACGTACCTGCGGATCTCCTGCTGGCCGATCCT
>DATKEE010000156.1:0-4190 GCA_035544555.1 Candidatus Methylomirabilota bacterium | reverse complement strand
CCCCGTGGTCGCCCCGTACTCCCTCCCCAGCCCGTGCAGCAAATCCGAAATCTCGGGATGCTCCGTCGGCAAGGGGCCCTCGCCCACCCGTGTCGTGTAGGCCTTCATCACCCCCACCACGCGGTCCATGCGATGGGGGGGAACGCCCGACCCCGTGCAGGCGCCGCCCGCCGTCGTGCTGGAGGAGGTGACGTAGGGATAGGTTCCGTGGTCGATGTCCAGGAAGGTTCCCTGCGCGCCCTCGAACAGGATGTCCTTCCGCCGCCGCATGGCCTCATGAAGATAGACCACGGTGTTCAGTACGAACGGCCGCAGTTTGTCGCCGGCCACCCGGTAGGCCTCATGCACTCTGGCGAAGGACAAAGGCTGCTCGCCCAGCGCCCGGAGGATCGCGTTGTTCTCCCGGATCTTCGCGCGCAACAGCGGCTCGAACCGCCCGGGATCGATGAGATCGATCATCCGCAGACCGGTGCGGGCGGCCTTGTCCCCGTATGCCGGCCCAATCCCCCGCTTCGTCGTGCCAATCTTGTTCCTGCCCTTCGCCGCCTCCCGGTGCGCGTCGAACCGTTGATGATAGGGAAGCACCAGGTGCGCCGTCTCGCTGATCCGCAGGTTGTCATCCACCGCGATCCGATGCTTGCGCAATCCCTCGATCTCCCCCACCAGGTTCACCGGGTCGATGACCACACCATTCCCGATCACGCACACCTTGCGCTTGCGGAGAATGCCCGAGGGAATCAGGTGCAGAACAAATTTCTCCTTCCCAATGTAAACCGTGTGCCCGGCGTTGTTGCCCCCCTGCGTCCGCACCACAATGTCGGCCTCCCCGGTCAGGACATCGATGATCTTGCCCTTGCCTTCGTCACCCCATTGCGCCCCGACCAGAATCGTGTTTGCCATATTCGTCTCCGTCCCGTGCCGACAATAAAAATCCCCGAAATGTAAATTCGGGGCCGCGCACGCTTATTTACGGCCAGAAACTAGGTAGCGTCGGTCCGTGTGTCAATGTTCGATCCATCCTCGCTTTGGCCTTTTGCGGGATGACGCTTTGACGTTTACTCCCTGTCTCATGACCTGGCCCGCCGATCTCCACATGCATACGCCCCTCTGCCGACACGCCGTGGGCCAACCCTCCGCCTATGCCGCCCGCGCCGTCGAACTCGGCCTTTCGGAAATCGGTTTCTCCGACCACTCCCCCATGCGCCACGACGGATTCGATGACTGGCGGATGAACCTCGATCAACTCGATCGGTATGTCGATGACGTGAACCGCGCACGGGCCGTCCATCCCCGTCTTGGGATCAAGCTCGCTCTCGAGGTGGATTATATTCCCGGTCACGAGGAATGGATTCGCGATCTGGCCGCCCGCCAACCCTGGGATTATTTCATCGGCTCCGTTCACTATGTCTCCGACTCCTGGGACGTGGACAATCCGGCCAAACTGGCCGAATGGCGGCAACGCGATCCGTTCGAGGTTTGGACGGTTTACTTCGAGCGGCTGACCGCCGCGGCCGCCTCCGGCCTGTTCAACATCATCGGTCATGCCGACCTGCCCAAGAAGTTCGGTTACCTGCCCGGCGGGGATATTTCTCCGTGGATGAACCGGTTTCTGGACGCCGCCACCCAGTCGGGCGTGGCCATCGAACTGAACACCGCCGGGCTGCGCAAGCCCTGCCGCGAAATCTATCCCAGCCGCGCGATTCTCGAAGCGGCGCGTCAAAAGGGCGTGCCCATCACGTTCGGCTCGGACGCGCATGCCCCCGGGGAAGTGGGCGCGGATTTCGGCCCAGCCATGGCCCTGGCGCGGGACGTTGGCTACACGCATTCTCTCACCTTCAACCAACGCCGCCCTTCGGCCATCCCCATCCCGGACTGATCACTTGCTGATGCCGCGCTCGCTCGACCTGATGAATCGCACCAGATGCCGGATCTCGGGCACCTCCGGCCATTCGGACTCGATCCGCGCCAGCGCGTTCGGAATCGTCAGGCGCTCGCGAAACAGTATCTTATACGCCTGACGAAGCACCGTCTGCACCTCCTCCGATACCCGGTTCCTTTCCAGCCCCACCTTGTTCACCGTCCGCGTCACCGCCGGCGTCCCGTCCACCAGCATGTAGGGAGGGACATCCTGAACCACCTTCGAGCATCCCCCGATGATGGACATCGTGCCGACACGACAGAACTGATGCACGGCCGCCAGTCCTCCGATGACGGCGTGATCCTCGACCGTCACATGACCGGCCAGCGTGCCCACATTCGACATGATCACGTGGCTTCCCAGCGTCACATTGTGGGCCAGATGGCAGTAGGCCAGGATGTGATTGTGCGACCCGACGCTCGTCACTTCCCCGTCTCCAGTCGCGCTGTGAATGGTGACGTATTCCCGGATCGTGTTGCCGTCGCCGATCCTCGTGTAAGTAGTGCCTCCCTTCCACTTGAGATCCTGCGTCTGCAATCCAACGCTCGCGAACGGAAATATCTGGTTCTCCCTCCCAAGCGTCGTGTGGCCGTCAATCACCACGTGGGAGTGCAGGCGGCATCCATCGCCCAGCACCACCTTCGCGCCAAGAACACAGTAAGGCCCGATCTCGCAATCGCGGCCGACTTCCGCCTTGGGATTGACTACGGCAGTGGGATGAATCATTCGGTCTGCTCGATTGAATCAGGCGGGGGTCGTCCGCCCGATTCCCTCTATCAGGCGTCCATCAGCATGAAGGCCACCTCGGCCTCACTCACCGTCTCCCTGCCCACGGAGCACGTCCCCCTGGCCTTCCCGATCTTTCCGCGCGACTTGGTCAGTTCCACATCGATGACCAGAACGTCCCCCGGCCGGACCGGTTTCCGCCACTTCACGCTCTCGGCGGACATGAAATAGGCGATCTTTCCGGCGTTCTCGAGCTGGCGAAGCATCAAAATGCCCGCCACCTGGGCGATCGCCTCCAATTGAAGAACGCCCGGCATGACCGGATGCGTCGGAAAATGGCCGGTGAAATAGGACTCATTGATGGTCACATTCTTGACGCCTGTGATCCTGTTGCCTTCGATCCTTGTCACCTTGTCCACCATGAGAAATGGATACCGGTGAGGCAGGATCTTCATCACCTCCATGACATCCAGTTTCTCTCCTCCCTCCCCTTCCATTGCCGCCGGTTCGGAATCCGTGGAGGCTTCCGCCGCTCGCGCCGGGATTTTGGCGCCGCGTGGAGGCGGGGAAAAGCTCTGCGCCGCCACAAGCGGCTTGCGCATCTGAACCTGAAGCTGGCGCACCAGTTCGCAATTGGCGGTATGACTCGGCTTCACCGCGATCACATGCCCGACCAGCGGTCTCCCAAACAGGGCAAGATCCCCCACAATATCCAGCATCTTGTGCCGCACAAACTCCTCCGGATACCTCAACGGTTCCGTGGTCAGGATCGCGTCGTCCCGGATCACCACCGCGTTCTCGAGACTGCCCCCCTTGATCAGGCCGTTCCGGATCAAGTACTCGATCTCATCGTAAAAGCAAAACGTCCGCGCGTGCGCGAGATCCCGCTCCCAGGTTTCCGGATTCAATTCCACGCTGTAAAACTGCGTGAATCGCCCCTGCCGGTCCGCGCTCGTGCAACTGATCCGAAGCCGGTCATGCGGAAACACCGCCATGGTGGACTCGCCCACCTCCAGCTCCATCGGCGCGCTCACCGCATAGGGCTCCTTGCGCTCCGCCAGCGGCGTGATCCCCGCCGCCTGGATGACGCGGGAAAACTCGCGCGCACTGCCGTCTCCCACCGGCGGCTCGCTCGCGTCCAGTTCGACAATCGCGTTGTCAATCTGAAAACCGGCCAGCGTGGCCAGCACGTGTTCCACCGTGTGAATCCGCACGTTTCCCCGGGCCAGCGTCGTGGAGCGGTTTGTGTCGTGGACGTTCTCCACTCGCGCCTCGATCTCCGGACGGCCCTCCAGATCCACACGCCGGAACCGGATTCCGGTGTTCGCGGGAGCCGGCAACAACGTCATGTTGACGCGATTTCCGCTGTGCAGGCCCACGCCGGCATAGATCGCGGGCGAACTGAGGGTCTGTTGCTGTAACACCGCGCGATTAAACGCGCCGGTTTTGGCCATTGCAAGCTGCCAGATGCCGCCCGCCAACGCCGCACCTCGCCCCTCCCACCGTTCGGGCACCTTTCAACCCCTCACCACACCCCTCCAACCCC
>DATKEE010000155.1:0-4907 GCA_035544555.1 Candidatus Methylomirabilota bacterium | reverse complement strand
CTTTTTCTGGACGAGGACGGGCGGAAGTTGTCGGCCGCTCCATTGGATTGGGGGTTGGCGGCGATGTTCCGGGATCTGAACGGCGACAGTCTGCCGGACCTGTATGTGTGCAACGATTTCGCTTACTGGCCGGATCGTGTCTGGTTGAACCAGGAGGGTCAGCGGTTTCGGGCCGCGCCGCGTCATGCCTTCCGGTGCTTTAGTCTGTCATCCATGGCGGTGGATGTGGCCGACATCAACCGCGACGGCCACGACGCTCTCTTTGTGGCGGACATGTTGAGCCCGAAGCGGGAGTCGCGCGCGTGGCAGCGGCCGGGGATGCTGGACGATGTGATCGACTGGCCGTATGAGGATCCGGACTTCCGTCCCGAGGTGGCGCGCAACACCCTGCACCTGGCGCGCGGTGACGGGACGTATGCGGAGATCGCCCAATACGCCGGGGTGGCGGCCACGGACTGGACGTGGGGCGTTGCCTTCCTGGATGTGGATCTGGACGGCTGGGAGGACCTGCTGGTCACCACCGGCAGCAATCACGACATCCAGGATGCCGACATGCAGGCGCGGGTGGCGCAGTACGGGGGAGGAAGAACTCACGCGAACCGGATGAGCTATCTCAAGGATCTTCCGCGGCGCCCCACGCCGGGTGTCGCGTTTCGCAATCAACGGGACCTGACCTTCGCGGATGCCAGCGCGCAATGGGGCTTCGACGACGTTGGTTTTGCCAACGGACTGGCCCTGGCCGATCTCGACAATGACGGCGATCTTGACGTGGTGGTGAACTGTCTCCAGGAACCGGCGCGGGTGTATCGCAACAACTCGCCGGCTCCGAGACTTGCGGTGCGGTTGCGGGGCGAGGGGAAGAACACGCGGGGGATTGGCGCGCGAATCACCGTCACCGGCGGCCCCGTGACCCAGAGCCAGGAAATGATCGCCGGGGGGCGGTACTTGTCGGGTGACGACGCGATGCGGGTATTCGCGGCGGGCGAGGCGCGGGAATTGGACATCGAGGTGGTCTGGCGCGGCGGCCGGCGGAGTGTGGTGCGTGGCGCCCGGGCAAACCATGTGTATGAGATCGCGGAGGAGGGAGCCGCCCCCGTGGTGGAGTCTCCCGCAGGAACGTTGGAACCGCTGTTCAAGGATGCAAGCGCCGGATTGAATCACACGCATGTGGATGCGGTTTATGATGATTTCGCGCGCCAGCCGTTGCTGCCGCGCAAGCTCAGCACCCTGGGACCGGGAATCGCATGGGCCGACGTGGATGGGGACGGGAATGACGATCTGATCCTCGGCGGTGGGCGGGAGGGACGCGCGGTGGTGTTTCGCCATCGTGACGGAGGCGGGTTTGAGGAATGGACGGAGGCTGGTTTGCCCGGCGAGAACATCAGGGATCAAACCGGACTGCTGGGCTGGCGCGGGACGGATGGGGTGATGCGCCTGGTGATTGGCGAATCCAATTGGGAGGATGCGGACAGGAATGCGCCCTCGTTCCGAGTGTTCGCCATGGGAGCCGGCCCGAATTCCGGGGAGGCAGCCACGGATGGAGATGACGCGCCGTCATTGGCCGCGCGGGATGTTGTCACAGGGCCGCTGGCGATGGGGGACGTGGACGGGGACGGCCGGCTGGAACTATTTGTTGGAGGGCGCGCGATTGCGGGACGTTTTCCCGAGGCGGCGACATCCCGTCTGCTTGGGCAAGATGGAGGAGGGTTCAGGGTCGTGCAGAGTTTTGAGGGGTTGGGGCTGGTGAGCGGGGCGGTGTTCGCGGATCTGAACGGTGACGCCGCGCCGGATCTGGCGCTGGCGTGCGATTGGGGGCCGGTGCGGCTGTTTCGGAACGAGGGCGGGCAACTGGTCGAGTGGAACGCGCCATTGAGATGGCCGGAGCGGGCCGGGCGCGAGCCGCGAGCGGAGGCGATCCATCAACTGACGGGCTGGTGGAACGGGATTGCGGCGGGGGACTTTGACGGTGACGGGCGGCTCGATCTGGTGGTGTCGAATTGGGGACGCAATTGGCGGACGGATCAACCGCCGGGGATGGAATTGCCGGTGCATGTTTACTACGGGGATTTCGTGGGCAATGGAGTGGTGCAGACGTTGGTGGCCTCGCGGGATCCGTTTCTGGACCGGGTGACGCCATGGCGGGAATGGACCGCCGTGTGCGCCGCGATACCGTCGGTGGCGGGTCGTGTGCCGGACCATCATGCCTATGGCGGGGCGGCTGTGGAAACGGTGTTGGGGGACCGGGCCGGAGTCGCCCGGGAACTGGTTGCGAACACATTCGACTCGATGATCCTCCTGAATCGCGGGGATCATTTCGAGCCGCGCGCCCTGCCGGCGGAGGCGCAGTTTGCCGCCGCGTTCGGTGTGAGCGTGGCGGACTTCGATGGGGACGGAAATGAGGACATTTTTCTCGCGCAGAATTTCTTTGGAGTGGACGCGGAGACATCGCGGCAGGATGCGGGCACGGGGCTGGTGTTGCTGGGGGATGGGGGCGGGGGGTTCCGCGCGCTGAGTCCTCTGGAGGCCGGGGTTGCGATTTATGGGGAGCAGCGGGGGAGCGCGGTTTCGGATTTTGATGGAGACGGCCGCGTGGATCTGGCGGTTGCGCAACAGGGCGGGCGCACGCGGTTGTTCCGAAACCTGCGGGCTCGGCCGGGGGTGCGGGTCAGCGTGCGTGGCCCGGAAGGCAATCCGGCCGGCGTGGGCGCGGTGTTGCGGCTTCGGTCGGCGGGTCGCTGGGGACCGGCGCGTCAGGTTTCCTTGGGGACCGGATATTGGTCCCAGGACACCGCCAGGCCGGTGCTTGCGGCACCGGGCGAGGCGGAAACGATTGAAGTGCGGTGGCCGTGGGGTGAAACACGACAATACTCATGGCCGGCGGGAGCGAGGGAGATCGGGGTGAGTTCCGAAGGGGTGGGCTCTCCGGCGGGGGAAGGGGGATAGGGAGGTTCATCGGACTGGATGAAATGTTTTTGAAACCGGAGGGCGGTCTTCGGAGTCCATAGGGAGGCATCCCTGATTATTCCTGAAGGACCGGGAGGGCAATGGAGTGTTTTCGTTGCGCGCCGACGGATGTCCATGACGAGAGTTTGACGAACGAAAGCAAATCACTCAATCTTCGCCACCAATGCGACTTGCAAAGATACTGATCGTGATGTTGTTGGGACTGCCCGGGGCTGCCATGGGCCAGCCATTGCCACCGCCGCCGGAGCCCGAGGAAAGATGGGATCGGGAGCCGGAGGGGGAAAGGCGGTTGTCCCTGGACGAGTGCCTTCGATTGGCGCTGGAGTTCAATTACGACATCCAGATCGAATATTTCGGGCCGCAGATCGCGCGGTTCACGCTGGACGGGTCGTATGGCTATTATGATCCGGTTTTCGACGTGGGTGCGACGCACAGTTTCAGTTCGAGTCCGGGCGGTTTTGTTCCGGACACGAGCCTTCAGCAACCCAGCAGCGAGACCACCTCCGAAAACTTCCAATCGGGTTTTGCGGGGCGTATTCCCACGGGGACGGGATTGTCCTACGACATCGGTGGAAACCTCAGTCACCGGGAATCCGATTTTGCGGCGGGCAGCAGCGAGGAGTACAGCGGAACGGCGGGCATCAGCCTGCGGCAGCCTTTGTTGCGGGACGGTTGGATTGACGCCGGGCGACGGCAGATCAAGGTGAACGAGGCCAGCCTCAGGATCAGCGAAGAGGCGTTTCGCCAACTGGTCATCAACACGATCACCCGGGTCGAGAACGCGTATTACAATTTGATATTCGCGCGCGAGAACGTGGTCGTTCAGGAGCAGGCGCTCGGGCTGGCCCGGCGTCTTCTGGAGGAGAACAAGAAGCGCGTCGAGGTCGGCGCCATGGCTCCCCTGGATGAAAAGCAGGCCGAGTCGCAGGTCGCCCAACGGGAGGCCGATCTGCTCGCCGCGCGCAACTCGCTGTCCACGCAGGAGAATCTGTTGAAGAATCTGATCAGTGACAATTACGTGGAATGGCACGACACGGAAATCGTGCCCGCGGAGCAACTGGAGGCGATACCCGTTTCACTGAATCTCCAGGAAAGCTGGCGCACCGCCATGGAGCGCCGCCCGGATTTGCAGCAGCTCCGGTTCGACCTGGAACGACATAACGTCACCCTGAGGTATCAGCGCAACCAGCTCTTCCCCGCCCTCGACCTGGTCGGCACCTTTGGCTACAACGCCCTCAACACGTCGTATGGAAGGACCATCGAAGATCTGGCGGCGGGCGAGGACGAGCGATACTCCATCGGAGCGATCCTCACCATTCCGCTGGGCAACCGGCAGGCTCGCAACCAGTACAAGACCGCGAAGGCGACCCTGCAGCAGGCGCTGCTGAATCTGAAGCGGCTCGAGCAAAGCGTCGTGGTCGAGGTGGATGACGCGGTGGGCGACGCGCGGACGGCGTTCGAGCGGGTGGACGCGACGCGCAAGGCGAGGGAATACGCGGAAGCCGCGCTGGACGCCGAGCAGAAGAAGCTTGAGAGCGGCAAGAGCACGAGTTTCTTCGTGCTCGAATTTCAGAATCAATTGACGGCCGCCCGCTCGGCCGAGATCCGGGCTCTGGCCGATTACAGCATCGCGTTGTCGCAACTGGCGCTTGTCGAGGGCACGACGCTCGAGAAGAATCAGATCGACCTCACGCTGGAGTGATGGCCGTCGCCCCGCGTTCGCACCCTGTCCGCCCCGCCCGGCGCCGTTCTCCGGCAAGCCGTTCACCCGCATGATTCAATACCTGGATTTGCTCCGTCTTGTGCTGGAGAAGGGACGCCTCAAGGCGGACCGGACCGGCACCGGCACGTATTCGGTGTTTGGCGCGCAAACGCGATTCGCTCTGGGCGAGGGGTTTCCGGTTCTGACCACGAAGAAGCTGCATCTCCGGTCGATCATTCAC
>DATKEE010000154.1:0-4255 GCA_035544555.1 Candidatus Methylomirabilota bacterium | reverse complement strand
TCGAGCCGCGGATGTATCCGGCGGAGTTCGGCTATCTGGCGATGGAGGATGACCGGTTGTCGGAGCTGGCGAGGGCGCAATTGAAAGAGTTGGCGAAATCCGCCGGGCTGGGGGCGCGTCTGGAGAAGACCCTGGTGAGATCCGGTCAGGCCTATACGGAGATCACCGCGGCGGCCCGGGGGTTGAAGGCGGATTTGATCGTCCTCAGCACCCAGGGCTTCACGGGATTGAAACTTGCGCTGCTTGGAAGCACGGCGGAGCGGGTGGTGCGACACGCGCGCTGCCCGGTTCTGGTGGCGCGTTGAGATTGGGATTCCGATAGGTTCGAAACCACGCGTGACGGGATCAGCTTCGGAAGGCGAGTGACCAGGTGGTCAGGAACAGCGCGATCAGCGCGAGAACGGCCGCCTGGTTTAACGACCGATTGGACAACGGCTCCTCCGGCACGAACGCCAGCACACTTCCGAGCAACGCGCCGCCGACGAATCCTCCCAGGTGGGCGATGATGTCGGTGCCCGGGCTGGTGCCCATGAGGACGAAGAGGAGAAACGCGCCCGCCAGTCCACTGACGACCAACCGGGCCGCCAGACGGCCCAGCCGCCAGTGCGCGATGGATTGCACGGCGAGCATGCCGAGGGCGGCCATGACCATGCCCGAGGCGCCGACGCCCCGATGGGGTTCCTGGTAGATCCAGAACCCGGCCAGGTTGCCCAGGACACCGCCGAGGTAAGTGGCCAGCAGAGCCACGCCCGGACCGTAGCGCGCCATCGCGAGTCCGAGGAGGAGAAATCCACTGGTCGCGTTGGCGACGAGGTGAGCCGGATCCGCGTGCAGAGTGACCGCTGTGAACAGGCGCCACCATTCGCCGGTTGCGACGGCCGAGTTGTCCATGACACCGGCCGCATGGGCATGACCGCCCGTGGACAGGCTCCACGAGTGAATCAGGGAGATGGCCAGTGCCCAGAGGAGCGCGCCCCAGTGGAAGGCGAGTTGCGTGCCCGGCAGGTCCCGCCTCCAGATCCAACGACGGTTTTCCAGTCGGTACTGCCGGATGGATTCCATGGCACGGGACAGATCCCGCTCCTCGACGACCAGCACCCAGCCCGTGCCGTCGGGTCCGCGCGCGATGGCGGTTTCGATGCCCTGACTGGCGAGCACCAGGCTCCAATCCATGGCCTGTCGTTCCGAGCGGGCGTTGATGGTGGCGGCGGTCAATTCCATGCTTGGCCAGGAGACGGTTGTGGATTACCTTCAACGCATCGCCCTTGTTGGTTGGAACAATCATGGTGAACCGTTCTACTGGCAACGCCCGACTGTGGATTTTTCCGCTTCCGGTTTTCTTTTGCCCACCCATCCTCCGGCTTTTCCTCAAGACACCCGCCCCGGCTTCTGTGGAATCGCTTATGCTTGAGATCAACCATAGTCATGAGAGGACCTTGGAAGAACCGATTCCACCGGCCTCGTCAAACAACAGGAAAGGGATGCCGTCCGTATGAAAGTCATCCAGCCCAACTGCCGCATACAATTCACGGCCGAGGACATCGACTTCATCCTGGGAATTCTCGGGGATGAGGGAGGGAAAAGCGACGCGCTCGTCCGCCTCCTGACCGATGAGGATGCCCGGGACCAGATCCTGGATGACGAGGCGTTGTTCCGCGCGTTGCTCGAACACCGCGGCTGCCTGCGAGTCTCGCACCGATTTTACTTTTACGTGCTGGTGCGTCACGTCCTGCGGCGGGCCGGCATCAGCGATCGCTCGGTCGCGGACTATGTCGCGGAGGTGCTGGCCGAGTTTTCCCACAGCGAGCGCGCCCGTTGCGTGGTGCCCGGACACCGTCAGCCGCTGGATTACATGGTGGACATGCTTGCAGCCCTGCAGACGGCGGATGATCGAACCCGCTTTTGCATCCATGCCCACATTGGAAACCATTCCTTGTTCTTTTCGGGCATTTTTGCCGAACGCATTCGCACTCGTGCCGGGAGCCGTGGTTTTCCCGGAGTCCGATATTACGAGGATCTGGGCCGCGCGAATTACCGGGTCGCCAGCGACCATCGACTGGCGCGGCGCTATGATCTGTCCTCCATTTTCACCACGCTCTCCGACCGCTTCGATGTGACCCGCGAAGCGCTGAATGAACTCACCGACCGTCTGATCTTCCTGGGAGAATCTGAAGCGGCGTGCACCACGCTGATGCGCATCGATCCGGGAGGCAATTGAGGCGGATGCCGTAATTCGAGCCGGCGCCACCGCTTCGGACAGAGCAAGCGCGACATCCCGGCTTGCGTTGCGGCCTGGAGAGGCGGTCCGGCACTGGTCAGGTGAGATCCAGCTTTCGCATTGCGGCGAGGGTTTTTTCCGGCGTCTCCTGCAGAATCACCCGCCACCCGCGTTCTCTGCCGGCCTCAATGTTCTCCGGACGGTCATCGAGATAAAGGATGTGGTCGCCTTGTTGTCCGGTGGTGGCCTCGACCACTTCGTAAAGCGCGGCGTCGGGTTTCATCGCGCCGTGTTCGTAGGAGAGGATGTAATCCGTGAAGAGGCTGAAGAAGGGAAAGTTCCGGCCAATGTGAGTGACCGCGAGGTCATTGGTGTTCGAGAAGATGAAGGTGGGGAGGTTGCGCCGGCGCAGGGAGTCGTGAAGCCGCACCATGGGATCGATCGGCCAGAAAATGTCCGCAAACAACCGGCTGAACTCCTCGAACGTGCCGTCAAAGCCGGTGCCGTTCTTCACTTCCTCGTAGAACTGTTCGCTGTCAATGCGCCCGGTTTCGTAGCGCGCGAGCAGGGGGGAATGTTCGATGCGGGCACGCACTTCCGGGAGCGGGACTTTGGAGTTGGCGGCGATGCGGCGGGCGGCGATACCGTAATCGAAATCGACCAGCACCTTGCCGAGATCGAACACGATGGCTTCGGGCGGGTTCATGTCAGTTCCCGGCGGCCTTCCATGGCACGGGTCAGGGTGAGATCGTCGGCGAACTCGAGGCCGCTGCCGGCCGGCAGCCCGTGGGCGATGCGGGTGATCTTCAACTCCGGGCCGGCGAGCCGCTTCGCCAGATAGTAGCTGGTGGCATCGCCCTCGACGTCCGTGGGGAGGGCGATGACGATTTCACGGATGGGCTCGGTGCGGCAGCGTTGTTCCAGTTCGGCGATGCGGAGGTCTTCGGGTTCAACGCCGTTCAACGGCGAGATTTTCCCTCCGAGGACGTGGTAGCGACCGCGAAAGGTGCTGGATTTTTCGAGGCTTAGCACGTCCACCGGTCGTTCGACCAGGCAGAGGAGGGACGCGTCACGGCGGGGGTCCGAACAAAGCGGGCAGGGGTCGGGCTCGGTCAGGGCGCCGCAAACGGAGCAGGTCTTCAGACGTTCGCGCGCGGTGAGGAGGGTCTGGGCGAGCAGGCGGACACTGGTTTCCTCGGCCTGAACGAGATGCAGGGCGATGCGCTCCGCGGAGCGGGGTCCAATGCCAGGCAGCTTTCCGAGCGCGGCGATGAGTTCGACAAGAGGTGGGGGAAGGGAAGCCACAAGCAGGGCGGGAGAAGGAGCGAGACAGTCGTCAGGGGCCGCGCCGCCGATGGGGCTTCAGGTCAATCCCGGAAGGTTGAACCCGGAAGTGACACGGCCCAATTCATTGTTGGAAATCTCCTTGGCCTGGGAGAGCGCCTGGTTGACAGCGGTGAGGATCATGTCCTCGACGAGTTGCGCATCATTTGGATTCAGCACCTGGGGATCGATCTTGATGGACGCGAGAGTGCCGTCGCATTTGGCGACGACCTTGACGGCGCCGCCGCCGCTGGAGGTTTCGACCGTGCGGTTGGCAAGGTCGGCCTGGATCTGTTCCATTTGCTGCTGCATTCGGGCAGCCTGTTTCATCATTTTTCCGATGCTGGACATGAGGCAAAGGTTGCGGGTTGGAGCGGGTAAATCAAGTGCGGACATCAACGATCTGGCCCTTGAAAACCTCAAGGGCCTTCTGAATCAGCGCGTCGTTCTTGAAGTCCTCCTTGCTGAGTTTGACTGGGGCGGGTGCTTCCCGACGCGCGGGGGCCGGAGCGGCGGAGGCGGATTCGGCGCGGCTGGCGGATGCCGGGGAATGTTCCTGTGCCACTGGTTCCGGCTTAACAGGACGGGCACGACCGACCGGCGCCTCAACCTCGATGAAGCGGACGGTAACGGCATTGTGCCCGAGTTCATGAAGCTTGGTTTGCACGAGGGTGCGGGTCTTCGGGTTGTCCACCAGTCCGAGGTGATCGGCGA
>DATKEE010000153.1:0-12515 GCA_035544555.1 Candidatus Methylomirabilota bacterium | reverse complement strand
TCGTAACGAGCCGGGTCGGAGACCGGCGTTCCGCCGCCTTCGCCTTCATTCGTGTGAATTCGTGTCCATTCGCCTGCCTGCCGAAGCCTGAGCGCAGGCAGGTGGTTTTTCACCTGAATAGTTACCTTTTCCGAAAACAGCCGCCGGACGATGGTCCCGGGACGCCCTCCCCTCACCATCGTGTTTTTGGGAGAGCGAGCTTTGACGCCCACTCTCCCGTTGATTCATTCATTCAGGAACGGTTTCCACCCGGCGACGCCGTAAGCGCCACGGAGGAGCGTCGTGGCCCGCGGTTCCCCGCCATCGCGGGATGGTTTTGCAAGGCCTCCCGCCTGAACTGACCGGCGGCAGGATTGACATGACATCTGTCAGCCGCTAGTGTCTGACAGCATGAAAACGATTTCGCTCCGCACGCTGGTCCGCGAGCCGCTCAAGGTCAAGCGCATCACCCGCGCCGGCAAATCCGTGCGGGTCACCGACAACGGCGAGCCGCTCTGGATTCTTCAGCCCGCCAACGGCACGGACGCCGACGAAGAGGGACGCCGCCGGGTAATCGACGAAATCCTGAACGAAGTGCTGCGCGAGAAACCATCGAAAATCAGCGCGGCCAAACTGCTGGAAGAATCGCGCCGGTGAGAGCCTACGCCGACAGCAGCTTCATCCTGCGTTTGGTGACTGGCGAGGCCGACTCACCCCGGGTCATCGCCGAGTATCGCCGGCTTCGGTCGCCCAAGCTGTTCTTTCTGCCGCTGCACGCATTGGAGGTGCGAAACGCCATCCTGCAACGCGCCTTTCATCAGCGCCGCTCGATCTCGTCCGGCGAGCGCCAGCACGTCGCGCGCGAACGCGACGCCGCGCTGGCCCGCCTGGAACATCTTGTTTCCCGCCGCGCCTTGCTGGACGTGACGTTGGACATGGATGCCGCCATGACGCGCGCCGCGGGCCTTTCCACAGCCCACACCGAGCGCCTGGGCGCGCGAGCGATTGACCTGCTTCACGTGGCCGGCGCGCTCACGCTTGAAAGCGGACTGTTCCTCACCACCGACACCCGTCAGGCGCAACTCGCCAAGGCCGAAGGGTTGAAGGTGGTATCCGTCGGGTGACGCGTGAACTCCCTCGAGTGGAATTCCTCGTGGACAATGCCGCTGCCGGCCGTCATCCATTGCACGTCGCCCGCGCCGATCTTCCCGCCGCCGCCGCTGGAATCGCGATGATCGAGTTCCCACTGGTAAACGAGCGTCAACGTTTCGAATACCTTGTTGCTTGGCTGAGCATACCTTTGGCCGCGGCTTATTTCTTCGCCGCCTGGACGGCCATGTAGCTGTGGATGAGGCAGCGGTAGTTGGGGAGGTGGTTCGAGAACAGCGCGCCCAGTCCCTCGATGTCGTTGCGCCAGTCCCGGTGCAGCTCGCAGGCGACCCCGAACCAGGTCATCAACTGGCAGCCGGCCTGTTCCATGCGCGACCACGCGGCATCGCGGGTGGTTTTGTTGAACGTGCCGGACGCGTCGGTGCAGACGAACACTTCGTAGCCTTCCTCGCGCGCGGAGAGCGCCGGGAACGCCACGCATACTTCCGTGACGATTCCCGCGATGAGAAGTTGCTTTTTGCCGGTCGCCTTGATCGCTTTCACGAAGTCCTCGTTGTCCCAGGCGTTGATGTTGCCTGGACGCGCGATGTACGGCGCGTCGGGGAACATCTCCTTCAATTCCGGCACAAGCGGCCCATTCGGGCCATCCTCGAAGCTGGTGGTCAGAATGGTGGGCAGCTTGAAATACTTCGCCGAATCCGCCAGCGCGAGGACGTTGTTTTTGAAATCGTCCGGGGAGAAGTCCTGCACCAGGTTGGCCAGGCCGGTCTGATGATCCACGAGGAGGACGGCGCAGTCGGTTTTGTCGAGACGGTTGTATTTGAACTGGCTCATGAGGGGTTCCTTTCCTTAACAGGCTTTTGGTGTCGTTTTGTGTTGTCGGTCCAGCCGGGGTTCCTCTCGGAACGGTGCTGATACTGACCGATGGAGGAGGTGCGGGGAAGGACCTTGTGGCTTGGCTGACCATGCGCGGCGGGTATGCTCGGGCGCATGTTTGATGAGGCCCGGTCATTTGACACGCCCGGTCGTGTCGTGTTGTTTAGAACCTGTTTGAATAACCCGGACTTGCGTGGCAGCCGTCCTGAGCCGGCTCACTTTTGCGCCCACTCAGGAAGCAGATGAACCGGATCGGACGCACGCCCGCTGCCACGATTTCCAGAAGACGCTCCCAGTCACATTGTGAATCAGACAAAGCCGATTTTTCGCGATTGTATCAGCAGGTTCCGCGCGGTGGTCGCGGTGATTTCGATTCTGCTGGCGGGCGCGTTGTCGCCGGCACCGGCATCCGGGGGCGCGGAGGAGGGAACGCGGACGATGGTGGTGATGGGTGACAGCCTGGCGGTGGGTTACGGACTGGATCCCTCCGAGGCGTTTCCGGCCCTGCTCCAGGCGAAGATCGACAAGGCCGGTCTGGACGTCACCGTGGCGAACGCGGGTCTCAGTGGCGACACGACCGCCGGAGGCCTGCGCCGCATCGACTGGTTGCTTCGGCGGAAGATGGATGTCCTGTTGATTGAGTTGGGCGGCAATGACGGATTACGGGGCATTCCGATCGAGGAGACGCGGTCGAATCTGCAGGGGATCGTGGATCGCGCGCGGGCGAAGTATCCGGACGTGAAGATCGTCATCGCGGGGATGCAAATGCCGCCGAACATGGGCGAGGAATACACGAGCCGGTTTCGCGAAATCTTTCCCGCGCTGGCGAGGAGGAATGGCGCCGTGTTGATTCCGTTCCTGCTGGAAGGAGTGGGGGCGGATCCGGAGTTCAACCAGTCCGATCTGATTCATCCAAATGCGGAAGGCCAACGGCGCGTGGCGGAGAACGTCTGGAAGGTGTTGAAGCCGTTGTTGGAGGGGGAGGATTCCGGCGACTGAAAACCTTTTCCGGAAACACAGGGCCGATGGGAGTTGTCAGACAGGCTCTGATCCGCAGGGCGTGGGATGGACACAGAGAGGGAGGTCAGGCGCCGAATTCCTTGAGAAAGGCGCGTTCGGCCTCGACCGTCCCGATGAGGATCAATTCGGCGCCCTGTTCGAGTTCGATGTTGGGATCGGGATTGATTCTCAGGCCGCTGGAGTCGTTGACGGCGATGACGCTGCAACCGGTCTCCTTGCGGATGGGGGTTCCCACGAGGTTTTTGCCGGCGAGGGATTCGGGGACCTTCACCCGGAAGACGTTGAGGCCCTCGGCGAGCATGAGGAGGTCGCTGCGTTCAAGCAGATTGAAGATCACGCTCGCGCCCATGGACGCATAGGACATGACGAAGTCGGCGCCCGCGCGGTGGAGGGTGGAGACGTTGCGTTCGAGGGTGGCGCGGCTGATGATTTGGATGTCGGGCCGGAGCCGGCGGCAGAAGATGGTGAGGTAGATGTTCGTGTCGTCATCGTGCGTGGTGATGATGACGGTGGGGGTGCCCTGGATGCCGGCGCGTTCCAGGGTCTCCAGATCGGCGGCATTCCCCTCGATGTATTTCTCCGGATTGCGGATTCGTTCCCGGCGTTGTTCGACGATCCGGTAATCGATTCCCCGCTGGAGGAGGGCGGTGCCGGTGGCGCGGCCGACACGGCCGCCGCCGATGATCACCACCGGGGAGCCCATGACGTGATAGATGCAGAACAGTTCGTCATAAGTCTTCAACTGTTCCGCGGAACCGGCGAGCACAAGCACGGAATGGGCGCTGAGGCGGCTGTCGGGGCCGGGCATTTCAAATCGTCCGCGTTCCCAGAGACCGACGACATTGATGCCGACATTTTCGCGGAGGTGGGTTTCGGCGAGCGTCTTGCCCACGAGCGGCGTCCCGGCGGCGGTGGCTTCGGCGATGAGCAATTGATCGAAGCGCCCGATGATGTGCGCGCGGGCGTCCCCGCCGATGGTGCGGCGGGCGAGGGACTGGCCCATCATTTCGCCGAGGCGAAAGACGTGGGTGCTGCCCGCCAGGCGGAGGATGTCCTCGGCGGTTTCGGCGTTGGCGGTGGCGATGACCGGCGTTTTCTCGGATAATTCGCGGACCGTGAAGGCGATGTTGGTATTGATGATGTCGTTGGCTGTGGCGGCGACGAGAGCGGCCTGCCCGACGCGGGCATTGCGGTAGGTCTCGGGATCGTCCAGTTCGCCCAGCACGATCCGGTAGCCTCCGTCGTAGAGCCGCAGGGCCTCCTCCAGTCCGCTGACGAGAAGCACATAAGGATAGCCGTAGGTGTTGAGCCGGTGGATCAGCGTCATCGTGACGGGATCGGTGTGCGTGAGGATGACGTGTCCGCGCGTATCCTCGGGCAGGCTGCGGGGCGCGCGCGCGGCGGCCTGCGCCTCCATCCAGGGTTCATAAAAGAATTTGATGAAGGTGAACGGCATGACCACGAGCAGCGAGATCATCCCCGAGAGCAGCACCACGATTGAAAATACGCGTCCCACGTCGCTCTGGAAGGTGATGTCGCCGAAGCCGAGCGTGGACATCACGGTGAGAGTCCAGTAGAGGCCGGTCAGCCAGGAGTGTTTCTGTCCCTCCTGTCCCATGATGACGTGGAACAGGACCGAGTAGAGGATCACGAGCGCGCTGAGGCCAAGGAAGAAGCGGAGGAGCAACTGGAGATTGCGCTGGCTGTTGCGACTGCCCAGGTAGTAGGTGAAAAACGAGGCGAGAAATTTCATCTCTCGATTTCCGGAGTGTCCACGTGCTGAAGCCGGATGGTTTCGCAGGAGTTCTGATTGAGCCCCATGTCCACCAGGACGTCCATTGTGTCGCCATCCACGATGTGACGGCAGAACGCGCGATACACCGGCCGTTCCGGGAACGGCATGGGGTGATCTTCAAATTCCGCCGGTTTTCTGCTCATGGAAATCTCGATGAATCCGGCCAGAGGCTAATTCCCGATTGCGTCCGCTGGCGAGGTTTTTTCGGGGCACGAATGAAGAGCGAATCAGACCACCCGGCCGGAGCGACGGCCGACGCGCAGGAAATGGCGTTCGCCCCGCCGTTCGAGACGAATGGGGGCGGCGAAGGCGCGGGAAAGTGTGCTTGAAGTCAGGGTTTCCGTTCTGGCCCCGGCCGCCAGGATGCGGCCTTGTCTGAGAATCAGGACGTGCGACTGGAACGGCATCACCTCCTCGACGTGGTGGGTGACGAAGACGATGGTGGGAGCGGATTTTTGCCGGCCCAGTCGCTGAAGGAATTGCAGGAAATGTTCGCGGGCGGATGGATCCAGCCCGGCGCAGGCTTCGTCCAGTATGAGGAGCTTTGGCCGGGCCATCAGCGCCCGGCCAATGAGGACGCGCTGACGTTCCCCCTGGGACAGGTAAAGCCAGGGGCGGTCGGCGATCTGTTCACACTCGATCTGTCCGAGAATCCGCCCGGCCCGCGCGCGGTCCGCGGCCGTGGCGCGCCCCCAGAGATCGATCATCGCATATTTACCGGTGATGATGGTTTCCAGGGCCGGCTCGTCCGGAGGCATCATCTGCCGGATGGAGGAGCTGACCAGTCCGATCCGCAGTCGCAACTCCCGCCAGTCGGCCGCTCCAAACGTCCGGCCCAGAACGCGGATGGTGCCGTCGGTGGGGGTCAGGTAACCGGTCAGCGCGCTGAGCAGGGACGTCTTGCCCGAGCCGTTGGCGCCCAGCACGGCCCAATGCTCCCCGCGTTCCACGCGCCAGTTCACGCGGTCAAGGATGAGGGTGTTTCCGCGACGGATGGTGAGATTGGAAACCTGGAGAATGGGGCGGGTCATTGGGGTGAAGTGCGGGATCGAGGCCGTGACATCATGGAATCGGGGGCAAGCCGGGGGGACCGGCATCAAGCGTCGCGCACGCGGATGCCAAACGCGTCCGCCGGGTTTCGGACGAGCATCTGGTCGAGTTCCTCCTCACGAAATCCCGACCGGCGCAACGCCGGCAGGAATTGCGTGAACAGGGTTTCGTGAGACCGGTATTGACCGCCGCCGGGTTCCCCGACGTGATACCATCCCGCGTCGTGCGACAGGAGAACCCGGTTCGCCAGTTGACCGGCGGATTCGCTGAACGCATGCGCGGGAAGGAACCGGTCATTGGCGGCGCCGTAGTAGCCGGTGTTCGTGACGAGTTGCAGGCCGGAGGCGATCGCCAGAGCCCGCAGCAACTCCGGATCGCGACCGAGGTAGGCCGGCGTGCATTCGAACAGCGTTGCGCAACCGAGTTCGCGCGCGCGTTGAAGGTGGGGCAACGCAACGGCAAACGCCTCGTCACGACCGTAACGGTCACGACTAACCCGGTCGGCGCCGATGAAATCGACGAGCACATGTTCATGGGGAAGGACGGTTCCCAGCGCCCGGGTGGACACAGGACCGAGCACCGTCTGGATCCGGGATCCGCGGGCACCGCGGCGCGGCGTGACGCAACCGGTGGCGAACGCGGCCAGACCGCCGAGGGCGGCCGTGTCCGCCTGAATGAATTGTCTCCGGGACAGGGGCATGGCGGCGAGTGTGGGGGAAAGCCGCGCCATTGAAAACACCGGAGAAGCAGGAGTCGTGAGGAATGAATCCAAGGAAACGAAGAGAACGAAGATACTGTTCGTGCTTCCATATCCGTCTTCCCGCATTCCTTTGCCCATCCCCTTTATCCTTTAGCCTTAATCCTTCATCCCTTTCCCCCTCCCCCTTCGAATTCCGTCGGCCATTTTTTACCTCCCATCTTTTACCAGCCCTTTTGACGCCAGAACCGGGCGAGGGCAGAGGTAAAAGATCAGGGGTAAAAGATGCGTTTTGGAGTGCCGTTGTGGGCGCCAGCCCTCTACCGCTTTCGGTTGCCGATCTGACGTTCATCCATCGCACCACCCCCCACCCGCTCGGAAAGCGGCGAGAATCGGCTCCGCTCCATCGCCACACTCCAAAACGTCGCCGCCTTCGCACGGGGCTTCCCGTTCCCGATCCTCGCGCCAGCGTTTTGGAGTGCGGTTGTGGGCGTCAGCCCTCTACCGCTTTCGGTTGCCGAACGGACGCTCACCACCTCCCCACCCGCTCGAAAGAGGCGAGGCGTCCACTCCACTCCAATGCCACACGTCACACTCCAAACAGACTCAGTATCAACATAATTCCACAATAGCCGGGACTGACCCCTTTTTCGGCGCGGGCTAACCTGTCCGTCGAAGCCTTGGCGAATTCGGAAGCCCGCGCTCCCATCACCGTTCACATCATCATCCAGGTCAGCAGCGGCGCGAACAGAAGACTGGGGAGGTAATCGGCCAGCGCGACCTTCTTGGCGTCCAGAATGATCAGTGCCACGGAGAACAGCAGCACGCCGCCGGTGGCGTTGATCGATTGCACCAGCGCCTCGTCCGCCAGCAACGGGGACCCCGCCAGCCAGTAGGCGCCAAGCGTCAGCGTTCCCTGATACGCCAGCAAAGGAATGATCGACAGCATCACCCCCCAGCCGAACATCGGGACGAACGCCAGCGTGGCCAGCCCATCCATCACCCCCTTGATAACCAGTGTCTCCGGATGCCCGCCCATGCCATCGTGCACCGCGCCGAGTATCGCGATGGGCCCCCCGCAAAATAGCGCGGTGCAGGTGATGAATCCGTCGTTCCGTTCCGGCTTCCCTCCCTCGCTGACGCGGGCGATCCGCTCCTTCGCAAATCGTCCCAGCGCGTTGAGTCGGATTTGAAGACGCAGCAGTTTGCCAGTGAGGTTGCCCAGAATCAGGGCGAGCAGAACGATCCCAATCTGGCCCAGCATCCGGCCGAACGTCCCGTCCAGCGCCATCCAACTGATTCGGATCCCCGCGAACAAGGTGAATACCCCCAGGGCCGCCTTGAGCATCATCTGGGTTCCCACAGCCGGCTGACGGGCAAGAACCAACCCCAGAATCCCTCCCAGAAGGATGGCCGCCGCGTTGAGGATCGTCCCTAGTCCCACCACGGCGCAGACTCAACCACGCAACCGCACGAACTGCAAAGCCCAAAAGAGGGGGTGAAGAATCCGGCTTCGACGATCGGCTATCGGCGATTGGCGATTGGCTATTGACTTCAGGCATGGACCATTTGCCGACAACCCCTGCCCGCTGACGTGCTCAGGCGGCCACTTGGACGGCCTCGCGCTCTTCGATTTTCTTGCGCAGTTTGTTGAGCGCCATCTCCTGGATCTGGCGGATGCGCTCGCGTGTCACCCCGAACTTTTCGCCGATCTCCTCCAGTGTCTGTTCATCCTCGTTGTCCAGACCAAAGCGGTATCGAAGAATCGTCGCCTCGCGTGAATCGAGAGTCTCCAGCAATTCCCGCAACATGGCGGTGCTCGTCTTCTCCTCAAGCCGCTCATACGGGCTGTCCGCGTTCTCGTCCGCAATGACGTCGCCCACCCGGTTGCTGTCCTCGTCCTCCCCCAGCGGAGCTTCGAGCGAGGCGGGCCGGATGGCGGCGCGGCGCATGTGGGCGATCTTCGCGGCCGGCAAGCCGACCTCGTCGCTGAGTTCCTCGTCGGTGGGTTCCCGTCCCAGCACGTCATGCAGGCGGATGGCCACCTTGCGAATGTTGAACAGTTTGTCCACCACGTGCACGGGAAGCCGGATGGTCTTTGACTGGTCGGCCAGCGCGCGTTTGATGGATTGTTTGATCCACCAAGCGGCGTAGGTCGAGAGCTTGGCGCCCTTGGCGGGATCGAATTTCCCGACCGCCTTCATGAGACCCATGTTTCCCTCGTTGATGAGGTCCAGCAAGGGCAGGCCGTAACCCTCGAAGTCGCGGGCGATCTTGACCACCAGACGGAGATTCGCCTTGATCATGTGCTCGCGCGCCGCCTTGTCCCCCCGCTTGATGCGGGCCGCCAGCTTGTTTTCCTCTTGAATCGTCAGAAGCGGCGTCTGTCCGATCTCCCGCAGATAAAGCCGGTAGGCGGTGTCGCCATCGTACGGCTGGCGCTCCGCAGGGAGCGGAGTCAGTTCGACGGATGGCCGGCTCGTCGCGGCACCGTTCCGCGGCTTCTCCACGCGCGGCTTCGGAGTCGCCAAGCGGTTCGCGGCGTTGCTCCGTTTCACGCTTGCGGAGCGCCCTCCACCCGCGCCACCCGCGCGTGTCGCCGCGCTCGTCCGTCCCGGCGCCGGCGCCAATCCCTGCGGGAGTGCCCGAGCCGTTCTCGTCCGGTTGGTCCTGGCGGCACGCCGGCCCTTGACCAGCGCCGCCGTCCCACGGCGTTTGCGCTTCCTGGTCATCGCGGTTCCTTTCAAATTATCTTTCACAAAAGTTCCTTTCTTCCACGGTCGTGGAGCCATGCCATCGTTCGAGATTTCATGCGTCTTTGGGAAATTCTCATTGCAATTTCGGCGGCTTCGCCCGCTTGCATCCTGTCGGCGTCCTCTTCATTGGACCGATTTCGTCTCTCCCGGGTTTCAATCTTTCCGATGCTTTGAATCAAGTTATCGTTCAGTGTTCGATGTTGGACGCATCAAAGTGAATACTTACTCACTAATATTTTCAAAAAATTGTTCACCCGCCATTGGCCTCAAAAAACAGCGCCAGTGCTTTGGCATTGTAGTGAGCGGATATCGCCCCGTCCTGAAGGCCCATGCCCCGCAACACAAACCAGACGGCCTGATGCATCAGATCTTCCTTTGAAACCTTGTAATCAATAACTTCCATCTTTGGCAGATGCATTAAAGCGATCGCGGTGGCGAGGTGATGGGCGAAGCGCAGCCGATTCTCGTTGCTCACCGGACTCTCCACCAGATCACCCGCCGCCTGCGCCCCCCTCAAACAGGCTTGAATGGTCGGATAGCAACATTCAAAGCGCTTCTGAAAATACAGTCGAATGAACGCTCCGTCATCCAGAAGACTGTTGAGCGTCAGTCGATGCCTTGTTTCCCAACAAATTCCATCACAAGGCTTTCCGAACGCCACAGCCCGCATCAGATAATAGACGATATGGATCAGTGTCGAGGTGGAAGGTTCGAGCTTCGCCAGTTTTTCGAGCAACGGATCCCCTTCCTTGCAACCCAGGTTCTGGATCTCGAGATACAAGGTCTCCTTGCTCGGAAAGTGCTTGTAAAGAAGGGCTTCTGAAACACCAGCCACCTCGGCGAGTTCCCGGGTGGTTGTATTCGCGAACCCCTTCCGAGCGAACAACGGCAGAACCGCCCGGCCAATGGCGGCCTTGCGCTCCTCTGCTGACATCCGTTGAACCTCACGCATGCCGCACAAGTTAGTGAATACTTACTTCGATGTCAATTGGTGTCTTTCCCCCCGTCTTCCATGCGCCGTCAGAATAGGGGGAGGTGGAACGTCCCTCCCGGGGGTTCCGATTGCTTCGCCCCTCATTCGTGACTACTCGTATCCCGAGCAATTTGCGCAAACCGCGCACATTCTTTGGAGCGCGACTGTGTGCGGCTTGTCCGCCGAAGCGGGCGAAGGCGGGAGCACCAGTCGCAGCAGGCTGATGGTGCGCCCGGCGTTTGAGCTTGCTGCCGGTGGTCCTGCGGACACACCCGCGCTCCATTGGTTGCGGCTCTGCCGTGCCGCGTTTATTCGTGGTTCCCCTCTGAGAGAGTTTCCACAATCCTTGCGCCTTCGGCAGGTCCGTTTGGGAGTGGTCAAGGGTGAGGAGAACGCCGTCTTAATCACGAATGGACACAGCGTCCTCATTGAAGCTAAAACCGGGGCTGTCATCGGCCGTTGTGGAACAGGGGCACTCCGCGGCGCCGGGAAGGAACTGGATGAATCCAAGGGCAGATTTCCAATCGCCAGGGTTAAGGGTGATAAAGCCGTTGTGTCTGACGAGGAGCCTGTGGCGCGATTGTGGAACCGCATGAGGATGGTGACCCTGTACCCCAACACCTGATCCTGGAGCCGAACCCCGTGCCAACCATCTTTGACAACATTGAAACGCCCTTTCTCGAAAGCGGACAGGGCAACGGCCTCAAGGATGCCCTCAAACTGGCGAAGCGTGGCGATTTCTGTGTCGGCTACTTCAACCTTCGCGGATGGAGGTGCATCGATTCTGTTGTCGGCAAGTGGGAACTCCCGGCTTCAGCAGGCGAACCTCCGCCTTGCCGCCTGCTCGTAGGCATGCAGCGCCTGCCCCACGAGCAACTCAAGGAATGGCTGGCAGACGGTGACGAGCGCCCTCCGGACAACAAGGGGCTCGCCAGGCTCCGGAAGGACGCGGCCAGGGAGTTTCGCAAACAGCTCACCATCGGCCATCCGACCGATGAAGACGAAGCCGGTCTTCGCCGACTCGTGAGGCAGCTTCGCGAGAGCCGGCTCCGGGTGAAGCTGTTCCTTAAGCATGCCCTCCACGCCAAACTTTACCTCGCCCACCGAAGCGACACCATCAACCCAATCATCGCTTATCTGGGCAGCAGCAATCTCACCCTGGCGGGACTGAGAGGACAGGGCGAACTGAATGTGGACGTGTTGGACAAGGACGCCGCGAAAAAGCTTCACGACTGGTTCAACGCGCGCTGGGAAGACTCGCGCTGCCTCGACATTACCGGGGAACTGATTGAGATCATTGAAGAAAGCTGGGCGGGGGAAAAGCTGCTTCCACCCTATCACGTCTATCTCAAGATGGCGTGGCACCTCTCGCAGGACGCCCGTGAGGGCATAAAGGAGTTTCGTGTGCCGCACGAGATTCGCGATCTTCTGCTTCCGTTTCAGGAAAAAGCCGTTCAGCTCGCCTGTCGCCATCTGAACAAGCGCGGCGGCGTTCTCGTGGGCGACGTCGTGGGCCTTGGCAAGACCCGCGTGGCCTCGGCCATTGCACGGGTGATGAGCGACGATCAGATGCTGGAGACTCTGGTCCTGTGTCCGAAGAACCTCACCGCGATGTGGGAAGACCACTGCCACAGCTTCGGACTCCGGGCGCCGAAGGTTCTTTCTCAAAGCCTCGCCCAGCGTGACCTTCCCAAACTTCCGCGCTACCGCCTCGTCATCATCGACGAATCCCACAATTTCCGGAACCGGGAGGGAAAGACCTATCAGGCCATCCGCGAATACCTTGAGCGAAACGACTGCAAGGTCATCCTCCTCTCCGCCACGCCCTACAACAAAACGTATCTCGACCTGGGAGCACAACTGCGTCTGTTTCTCAATGAGCAGCACGACCTGGGCATCCGCCCCGAAACCATGCTCCGTGAAGTGGGGGAGGCACCCTTTGCTCTCAACAACCCGAACACGCCGCCCTCCTCCCTCGCCGCCTTCGAGAAAAGCACCTATCCGGATGACTGGCGGGAGATCATGCGCTTGTTCCTCGTGCGCCGCACACGTTCGTTCATCATCAAAAACTACGCCGGGATCGACGAGCGCAACGGCCTTCCGTACGTCACGCTTCCTTCCGGCGAAAGGATGTACTTCCCGACCCGCAAACCGGTGTCCGTCAAGTTCCGATCCGATTCCGACGACACCGGAGATCCCTGCGCCCGGCTTTTCCGCGACGAAATCGTCCGGATCATCAACCAGCTAAACCTTCCGCGC